>JANNQH010000774.1:0-2755 GCA_031400655.1 Deltaproteobacteria bacterium
GCGCAGGATGTCCGAAGCACGCCCGATGACCCAGGGCCCGATCACGCCGCCGATCAGGTTGACGATCAAGAGCTGGATCGCGACCGACGTCGAGCGCATCCGGGGCTTCGCGAGAAACTGGTTCATCGCATGCAGCGGACCATTGTAGGCCCCGATCAGCAGGATGAATCCGAAGTAGGCGGCGAGGGAGGCACGCGGGCTGTCCGTCAGGCGGTAGGCGACGACGCTCGCGGGCGCGGCGAGCAGGGCCACGCTCGAGGCGACCCACGCATACCAGCGCTTGTCTTCCCGTCCGAGTCGATCCGAGAGAAGTCCGCCAGCGAGTGCACCGATGGCCCCGCCGACGCCCGAGACGAGGCCGAGCCAGAGTCCGACCTGCGAGAGCGACATGCCGTGTACGCGCCCGTAGAAGGTCGGCGTCCAGATGATCGCCGAATACGCCGCAATCGCGTGGAAGGATGCCGCGATCATCAAGCAGACGAAGGCGGGCTTCGAGCCGAGGTAGCGCATCACGAAGAGGATCGATTCGTCGGCCGCGGGCGCCGCGCGGACAGGTTCGCGCACCGTAGTTCCGACCAGCGCCGCCAGCGCCAGGCCCGGCAGACCGACGGTGAGGAATGCGCGTCGCCAGCCGTAATGCTCGCTGATCCAGCCGCCGGCGAACAAGCCGAACATCGTCCCCGCGTAGACGCCCATGCCAAAGAGCGAGAGGGCCGTCGCGCGCCGCTCGGGCGGAAAATAGTCGGAGAGCAGCGAATGAGAGGGCGGAGCACCCGCGGCCTCACCGATCCCGACCCCCATTCGCAGAAAGAGCAGCTGGCCAAAGCTCGCTGCCAGACCCATCACGGCCGTCATCGCGCTCCAGACCGCGACGCCGATCGCGACTACGGTCCGTCGCGACGTCTGATCGGCGAGCCGGGCGAGCGGCAGTCCGAAGAGACAGTGGACGATCATGAAGGCGAGGCCCGTCAGCAGACCCATCGCCTCGTCGCTGACCTGGAATTCGTCCTTGATGGGGGTGATCAGGACCGACAGGATGTTGCGGTCGATGTAGTTGACCATGTTGACGAGAGCGAGCACGAACAGGACGTAGTACGCATACGTCCCGGTCTCGGGCGGCGCTGCGTTCGTCGATCGGAAGGCGGGAGAGGGGGCGGGCTCGTTCATCGGCTGCGGCCAACCATACCGCAACGAAATGCGCTGCAAGAGCTGATTTTCGAACGGCCACTGGAGCGCGTCGCGCTAGGCTCGTTGCGTGTCGACTCCGCATCCGCGCGCATACCTCATGCTCTCGTTCCTGATCGCGCTCTACGTCATCAACTACGTGGATCGCCAGATCCTGTCGGTGTTGCTCGAGCCAATCAAGCGGGATCTCGGCGCTTCCGACACGCAGATGGGACTGCTGACGGGCCTCGCGTTCGCGCTCTTCTACACGATCGCGGCGATTCCGATCGCGCGTCTCGCCGATGGCGGGATCCGGCGCGACGTGATCGTGATCGGCGTGGCGGTCTGGAGCGTGATGACGGCGATCTGCGGGCTCGCCCGCAATTTCGGCGAGCTGGCCCTCGCCCGCGTGGGCGTCGGTGTCGGCGAGGCGACCCTCAATCCCGCAGCCCACTCGCTGCTCTCCGACTATTTTCCGCCCGAGCGACGCGCGACGGCGCTCGCGCTCTACAACGTGGGCGGCAGTCTCGGAATCATGACGGGCTTCATGCTCGGAGGCTTCATCGGCGAGCATCTCGGTTGGCGGATGGCCTTCATGGTCGTGGGCCTGCCCGGCTTGTTGGCCGCGATCGCGACGCGCTTCGTGCTGGAGGAACCGCCCCGCGGCGGCGCGGAAGGCGCGCGCGTCGAATCGGGCGTGGCGAGCACGCGCGAAGTCTTCGCCTTCATGCTGCGCCAGAAGACCTTCGTCCATCTCGCCCTCGCGAGCGCGCTCTACTCTTTTTCCGCCTACGGCTTCACGATCTGGGGCTCGACCTTCTTGATCCGCGTCCATCACATGACGCTCGTCGAGACCGGTTTCGCGATGGGCCTCGTCCAGGGGATCGGCGGCGGCTTCGGCACCTATCTGGGCGGCCGGATGAGCGATGCGCTCTCGCGCCGGGACGAGCGCTTCGCCGTCTGGGTGTCGGCGGTGGGCGGCACGCTGGCGATGCCTTTTCTCGCGCTCTTCCTGCTCTGGCCCGAGCGTGAGGGCGCGCTGCTCGGCTACGCCGTCGCGATGGTCTTCTCGGTCTTCTTCATCGGGCCCTCCTACGGCCTCGTCCAGTCCCTCGCCCGTGTGCGCATGCGCGCTCAAGCGGCAGCACTGCTGCTCTTTTCGATCAACCTGATCGGTCTCGGCGTGGCGCCTCTCGCGGTCGGCATGCTGAACGACGCTTTGGCGGCGCGCTTCGGCGAGGAGGCGATTCGCTATTCCCTGCTGGTGACCGGCGCGACGTCGCTCTGGGCCGTCGGCCACTCGCTCTTCGCGGCCCGGAGCGTGCGCGCCGACCTTGCAGCGGCGCGGCTCGACGCGGGAATCGGCGCTGGGTTCGCCGCCGCGCGGGCGCGTTAGACTCGGCCTGCACCCCTGAACGAGAGTCGGAGAACCGAGACGATGAGCGATCGAGATCAGGACGCCGCCTCGCGGCTCGAGGCGGAAGTGCTGCGCCACGCGCTGCGGATCGCGGCCGAGGAGGCGAGCATCGTCGTCGTCAAGTCGGCCCATTCGGCGATGATCGTCGAGGGTGCCGACGCCTGCGCCGGCATT
>JANNQH010000775.1:0-2887 GCA_031400655.1 Deltaproteobacteria bacterium
AGATCGAACCGAACCGCCGCCCGATCTCCTCCTCCGACAAGCCGTACTCCTCGGCGGAGTACGCATGCGCCCCGTGCTTGCCCTTCCGGTTCTCCGCGATCCACGCCCGCATGGCCGAATCGGCCGCCGTCGATAGCACGATCCCGAACCGGTCGTAGATGCGCCGCACCTCGCGCATCGGATCCGCCTGGAAATCGTCGAACTCCATGCGGTAGAAGCGCTCGCTCGGAAGTCCGGCACAGACCTCGTCGATCCGGCGCAAACCGCGGACCCAGAGCTCGAGCTGCGCGCGTCCGTGCGCCCGCGGATCGAAATCCGCAACGGCCGGGCGCATCATCGTCGCAGCGAGGCTCGCGACCGAGGGGATCATCTTCCGGGGATCACGCATCGTCGTGACCACGCAGGCGTCCGGGAAGACCTCGAGGAAGCGGTCGAGGTGGAACATGTGGGTCGCATCTTTGAGAAGCCATCGCTTACGCGGCTCATGGGCGCCGATCAGCTGGACGTTGCGCCGGTAACGCCGGTAGTTCGGACCCATGTCGCAGCTCGCCCACCAGCGCGAATAGCTCGGCACCCGGAAGCTGCACTCGAAGTTGACGCTGCCGAAGCTCTGGCGCAGGAGATGCCAGCACTCGTCCCACTCGTCAGCGTCCATGTCGTGGATCGCCCGCATCTCGGGGCTCGCGGCGTACATCGCCTTTGTACGCGCGTCGCACTCGACGAAGGCCGGGATCGAGGGCCACTCGGCCCGCGGCGGCCGCGGCATCGGCGCATCGGCAAGCCACATCTCGAGACCCTGAAGCGCATGGTCGCGGGCGAGCAGGCGCTGGAGCGTCGTCGAAGCCGTGCGCGGCATGCCGACGATCAGGAGCGGGCGCGGAATCCTCACCGACTCCGACTCGGGAAAGCGCCGAAAGCCCGCCTCCGAGTGGAGCCGGCCCACCAGGCCCGTCACGACCTGCTCTTTCAACGCGACCCGCCCGATCGGCGTGAGATTCGATTCCCGCTCCGCCGCTTCGAGCAGACAGTCGAGGCCTTCGCGGTACTCGTCGGGACCGAAATCCGAATGCCCCGTCGCCGCCCTGGCCACGTCCTTCAGCGCGTCGAGGCAGCGTGGGAGCGGCGTGCGGTCCTCGAGCGACATTACGTCGGACACGATTCGCCACCCCGCGGTCGCAAGCCGCTGTTTTCCCATGCGCCGACCAGACCGCCTAACGCCAATTGCCCTTCCCCGTCTCGCGATCCCAGCGGAGCATCTGCTTGACGACCGGATCGTCGAGATCCCGCCAGATCGGCTCGAGGCCGGCGAGCGTGGCGTGGATCTCGATCAGCTCGGCGCCCTCGGGCCCGGCGAGCAGCGGCCCGTACCAGATATTGGGCTCGATCAGCGCGACGGCGCCCGCCTCGTACCAGGTGTCCCCGATCTTAAGGCGGCCCTTGATCACAACGTTGGCCGTCCAGGACTTGTGGCGGTGCTCCGGGGCGCCTTCGTTCGGCCCCCACCGCACATGCATGAAGCCCGGCTTCACCGGATCCTCGTCGTAGCCGAGGCGCCAGGAAGCGGCCTCGCCCGCCGCGGTCGCGAGGCGCTCGGCCTTGTCCCAGTGCGAGAACACGATGCCGGAGTTGTCGTCGGCCATGCGCCGCTCCTCCTACTGCTTCGGATAGAACTGCTGACACCAGCGGCGGTACTGCGCGATCGGCCCGTCGCCATCGCAGAGCAGCGGCCTCTCCCGATAGACCTTGTTCTCCCAGATCGGGATGTCCTCGTTCGTCTGCTTGACGATGTCGCGGATGATCGCCGCCGCGACACCGCCCTTGGGATCCTGACCGTTGACGCGGGGCTGGGTGAAGGCATAGCGGACGTGGGACGTGCGTCCGTCGACGGGCGTCATGGTGGCGATCTCGAGGGTTTCGCAGATACCGGTGAAGCGGGTCGTCGAGAAGCCCATGCCGTAGGAGTGCGCTTCGATCGCCCCCTTCACTTCTCCGCGGGGCGTCCGCATTTCGACGGGTTGATAGGCGATGCGGCGGGGACCGTCCTCCTTCGCGTCCATGTTCGGAACGTTGAGGGTGCCGTGGACGAATCGGAAATGCGCGGGGTCGACACCGTTCTCACCGAGCTCCTGGCCGTGGGCGCGGATCACCCAGTCGTAGCGTTGGTGGGTGGACCAGTCGGGGCTCGCGGACTCAGGGACTTCGGGAAGCTCGAACCAGGGCGCGCCTCCGCTGGGATCACGCCAGATGAAGATGAAGCCGTAGCGCTCCTGGGTCGGCCAGATCTTCGCCTGGGCATTCGCCGGGATCCGCTTCGCATACGGGACTTCGCGACACACGCCCTCCCCATCGAATGCCCAGCCGTGAAAGGGGCAGCGCAGAAGCTCGCCCTCGACGCGACCGCCGTGGCCCAGGTGTGCACCGAGATGCGGGCAGTGCGGGTCGACGACCGAGACGGCCCCGCTCTCGGTCCGAAAGACGACGAGGTCCTGCTCGAAATAATGTCGGATCGCGACCTGGCCCCGCTCGATCTCGTCGGAAACGGCGATGGCGAACCAACCGTTCGGGATCGGGATCGATTTCCGGGCATCGGGTTCCACGTGAATCTCCTTGCGGCGGGGCGGACGAGGCGGCGGGGTACAGGAACTGTCTCGAACGTTGCAACATCTGCGCGGGTCGCGACAGATGGGGTCGGCGTTCGGTCGCGACGGGAGAGCGGATCTTCTAGATTCCTCGGGTGAACGACTCCTCCGCCGTCACCTTTCGCCTCGACGATCGCTTCGCCCTCGTGACCGGAGCGACGCGCGGCATCGGGGCGGCCATCGCCCACGAATTCGCCAGCGCCGGGGCCCGGGTCCTCGTGACCGGACGCGACGACGAGCGTGCGCAG
>JANNQH010000776.1:0-2546 GCA_031400655.1 Deltaproteobacteria bacterium
GGCCACCCCGCGCTCGCCTCGACGAGCATGCACCAGGGACGGCTCGCGGTCCTCAAGGCGACGGGCAAGCCCTGCCCCGAGACCTCCGTCCTTCCGACGGCGATCTACACGATCCCCGAGATCTCGTCGGTCGGGCGAACGGAAGAGCAGTGTCGCAGCGAGGGGATCCCGTACGAAGTAGGCGTCGCGCGCACGGGCGAAACGCCCCGCGGCCAGATCGTGCGCGACGATGGCCTACTTAAGCTGGTCTTCCGGCGCGATACGCGCGAAGTCGTGGGCGTCCACATGATCGGCGTCGCTGCGAGCGAGCTGATCCACGTGGGACTTCTGCTCATCCAGATGCACGGCACCCTCGACGACCTTCAGGGCGCGGTCTTCAACTACCCGACGCTGTCCGAGGCCTATCGGATCGCGGCGCTCGACGGGTTGAATCGGCTGTAACGGAACTCGGGGATCGGGTGGGCCCCGCCGGGCGAGCCGAGCTCGACACGAACCCACTGAGCGCCGGACGCCAACCCACGCCAACGCGCCCAGCCCGACGACCGATTGCATCCGCTGCTCCCCTTGAACGCGTACGACTCGTCGAGACAAAACGATGACGTACACTGCGACCGCATCCGAATCCAGCGAGGTCTGCCATGAGCGGATTCAGCTTCGCGCTTCTCTCCGTCGGTCTCGTCGCGGCCGCGATCGCACTCTGGTTCCGCTTCATGAACGACGTCGTGCTCGAGGGCCGGCGCTCCGTCCTGTTCGCGATGTGCATTGCGGGCACCGTCGCCGGCGGGGCAGCACTCGTCCGCGAGCCGGGCTGGATCGGAGGATTCCTGGCGATCGCGGGCATGCTGGGTGGCCTTGTCTGGATCGGCCTCGGACTTCTGGCTGGCCAATCGAGGCAGCGGCCCAACCTCGCGCTCGGCCAGCCGCTGCCGGCGATCACCGCGCCCGATCACACGGGCGCGCCCTTCGAGGTCGAGAGCCTTCGAGGCCAACCTGTCCTGATCAAGCTCTTCCGCGGCCATTGGTGACCGTATTGCGTCGCCGAGTTACGGCGATGGGAGGAGCTTCGGGCCGAGCTCGACGCGTGGGGTATTCGAATCGTGACGCTATGCGTCGACACTCCGGAGCAGATCCGCGCCGGAATCTCGAAACACGGCGCGCAGGCGATCATGCTGGCCGATCCGGATCTGCGCGTGACGCGCGCGCTCGGACTCGAGAATACGGCCCCGCAGATCAAGCTCCCAGGCCTCACGGGTCTACCGATCCCGACGACGATCCTGGTCGACGCCGACCACATCGTGCGCTGGATCGATCAGGCCAGCGACTACCAGGTCCGCTCGGCACCGGAGCGCGTCCGCGCCGCACTGATCGACGGGTTGGGGGCTCCTCCGAAGCACTCTCGTGGCTGACACAGAAGCGAGTCCTCCCGGAGGCGATGCCGGCCGTCGCCACCTGATGCGCAGGGCGCGACGACGCCGTTCTCCGACGATCTCGGCCACGGACTACAGAGGAGATCCCTAGCATGACTCGCATCCAGACCGGCATCCAGGAGGTCGATCCGCGCCACGCGTTCGACGTCGATCGCCTCGAAGAGTATGTCCGCGCCCATCTCGAAGGTTTCGATGGCTCCCTTCGCGTCCGACAGTTCGTCGGTGGCCAATCGAATCCGACCTATCACCTGAGCGACGGGCAGCGCGAATGGGTGCTGCGGCGCAAGCCTCCCGGAAAGCTCGTCAGCGGAGCACACGCCGTCGATCGGGAGTTCCGGGTCCTGTCGGCGCTCTCGAAAGTCGATTTCCCCGTCCCCCGTCCCCGAATCTACTGTGCGGACGAGAGCGTCATCGGGACCGAGTTCTACCTCATGGACAGGATCGAGGGACGAATCCTGACCGATCAGACCCTGCCCGGTTGGACGCCAGAGGAGCGGCGAAGTCTCTACACGTCCCAGATCGAGATCCTCGCGCGACTTCATTCCCTCGACCCGGCCGAGATCGGCCTCGCTGATTTCGGCAAGCCCGGCAACTACTTCGCGAGACAGATCCACGTCTGGGGCAAGCAGTACGCGAGCGCCGACGTTCCGCGCAGCGCCGCGATGGAGCGGCTGATGAAATGGCTGCCGGAGAATATTCCCGACGATCCGTCCTCGACGATCGTGCACGGCGACTACGGTCTGAACAACATGATCATCCACCCGACGGAGCCGCGACTGGTCGCGATCCTCGATTGGGAGCTCTCGACCCTCGGCCATCCGCTCGCGGACCTGACCTACCACCTGTCCCAACGCCTCTCGCCGGGCGGCCACTTCGGGAGCATGACGGATGTGCAGCTCGTGGAGCTCGGGATTCCGACTCGCGAGGAATATGTCGGCCGATATTGCGCCCTGACGGGACGGCGAGACGGCATCGCGGAGCTCGATTTCTATCTCGCCTTCCATCTGTTCCGCACCGCCGGAATCATGTTCGGCATTGCGGGGCGCGCGAAGGCGGGAACGGCGGCGGGGGGCGAAGCCAGCGAGCTGGGAAAGTTGGCGCTGCCGCTGGCAGAGCGTG
>JANNQH010000777.1:0-4752 GCA_031400655.1 Deltaproteobacteria bacterium
AATTTCCTCACCACCGTCTACATCCTCCCCATGCGCGACGCCTTCACCGCTGCAAAGGCGATCAGCACCGCCTCCGTCATGACCGGCGGCCGCATCCATCTCGGCGCTGGCGTCGGCTGGCAGAAGCTCGAGTTCAGCCTCAGCGGCCAGCCCTTCCACGAGCGCGGCAAGCACGTCGACGAGCAGCTCGCAGTCATGCAGAAGCTCTGGACCGGCGAGATGGTCGAGCACCAGGGCGACTACTACTCGTTCCCCCGCGTCCGCATGCTGCCGACGCCCATCTCGAAGATCCCGATCTACATCGGCGGCGTCTCGCCCGCCGCCTTCAAGCGCGCGGCCCGCCACGACGGCTGGGAAGGCGCCGTCTATCCGTGGGACGAGCTCGAGGCGAAGGTCATGGGGGCGCGCGCGGCGCGTCTCGAAGCCGGAAGGAGCCTCGACGATTTCCGGCTGATCGTCGGCTGCACCGAGCCGACGCCCGAACGGATGGAGCAGCTCGAAAAGTGGGGCGTGACGGATTACCTGAAGCCGCCGTGGACGGCGGGCCTGAAGGCGGCGAAGACGTCGCTGGCGGAGAAGCTCGAGGAGATGGCGGGGTTTGCGCGGACCTACGACCTCACCCCCCAGACCGGGCGGTAGCGGTCGCGCGCCCACGACTCATTGTGCCGTGGCGACGACGCGAGGCGACTGCCTGGTCGAGGCGTGCGCCGATCGAAGAACGACGGTGACCCGCTCGCGCATTCGCTCTAATTCCGGCCACACGTCCGCCTCGCCCTCGAGCGAGAGGATCGCGAAGCCCACGAGCGCGCGATTATCGGTCGGCGCCCCGACGCGATCACCGCATCCAAGGCGCGGAATCCAGGTCTGAAATCCTGCGTGCGACCGGAGCGCGTCGAGGCCTTCGAGCGCCTCGATCGTTGCTGCGCCGCGGGCGAAGATCCCGAGCCAGGCGCCGGTGCGGCGCGACTGCATGGGCGTGGGAAGACCGCGGACGCCCGACCGCGCGAGCCAGTGGAATGCGGCCGGCGCGAGGCCGGCGGCGTGCATCGTGTGGTACGAGAAGACATCGCCGTGGAAGCGCGCGGCGAGCTCGAGCAGGACGAGGCCGCTCGAAGAATCGATTGCGTCGGCCTTGATCGGTCCGTGCCGATAGTCGAGGGCATCGACGGCACGCTGCATCGCTTGCGTGACGCGCCGTTCGAGCGCTGGATCCGTCGTGGCTGGGATTCCGCCGTAGAGCGGGACACAGGCCGGCGGCGGCGAGAAGAAGCGGTGTCCGAGGGCGACGAGCTCGAAGCGGCCCCCGAAGACGAAGCCGTTGACGTCGAGGTGGGCGCCTTCGATGCATTCCTCGACGAGCACGCGATCGCTGAAGCCGAGCGCCTGCTCCACGGCGGCCGCGATCGCCGCGCGCCCGCGCACGCGGAGCACGCCGCGACTCCCTGAAGAGTCGACGGGCTTGACGACGAGCTCCGCGCCGTCGTCGAGGCAGGGCAGCCCGGCCGCGCTCCCGATCAACAGGCCACGCGGCACGCTGACGCCCGCACGCGCCAACCGGGTCTTCGCCTCGAGCTTGTCGTCCATCGCCGCAATCGATTCGGAGCTCGCGTGCGGAAGGCCGAGGGCGCGGGCGACAGGCGGAACGCTGGCGACGCCGAGGTCGGTACTCGTCAGGACGGCCACGGGCTCGACGTCGCGCGGACGCGCCTCGAGCGCGCGCAGGATCGCAGCGGGGGTCGTCGATCGCGGCGCGCAGGTGGACCGCGCCGGGAACGAGACCCTCGGGCCGTTCGCTTCGATCGATCACGATCGGAACGATCCCTGCCCGCACCATCTCCTCGAGCAGCGCCCGCTGGATCGGCCCGGCCCCGGGCTGGATGAACGCCTTCCTCACACGACCTCCGATCGCGGTTGCAAGCCCCGCGGCCACTCCCAGTCGAACGGGATCGCCGCCCGCACGTGCGCATGCAGATCCACGACGTTCTCCGCGACGACGAGCTCCCAATCGTTCCCGCCCCGGACGAGGGCGCGCGGGTGCGCCGGTGTGCGGGAGGTTTCCGTCGACTCCCCGGACTGCGATCGCACCAGCAGCTCGAAGCTGTCCCAACCTTCGAACGCCGCGGGCAACAGGCGATCGGCGATGCCGTCGCCGCCGACGCCCAGATGGATCTCGATCAGCCACGCTCGGCCTTCCGGATCGATCCGGAACGAGACGACGACGAGACAGCGGCTCTGGTCGAAAGCGCGCGCGAGCAGCGCAAGCGCGTCGTCGATCGGAGCAGGCCCGTCCTCGAAGCGCGACGGCATGCCGCAACCGATGCCATGGATGCGACCCTCGCGATCGAGTGCGACCCATTCATCCCACAGCGCATGCCGCCGTGCGCGTCCCCCATCGAGTTCGGCGAGGACCGAGACGTCCTCGCCTTCGATCCAACGCGAGACGTCGACACGCGCGTTCGCCGACCGGGCAGCCGCTTCGACGCAGGCCGCCTCGAAGTCCGCGCGCGCCACGACCCGGCGAATGCCGCTCTTCCCTTCCACCGTCACGTCGGGCCGCACCACGACAGCGCCCTCGTCGAAGGCGATCGGCGTCGCAAGAGAGAGACGCGCTGGCGTGCGAAGCCCCGCGGCGTGGCAGACTTCCGCGAGCGCCCGCTTGCTCGTCGCAGCCTCGACGAGCGCCGGGCAGGCCGTCGGCAGGCCGCGCGAGCGGGCGAGCCGATGCGCGGAAGCGAGAGCGCGGGCATCGGTGATGCGCGCGACGATGCCGTCGAGCTCCTCATCGGCCGTCGCCTTCACGATCGCATCGTGGTCGCGCAGGCTGATGCAGTGAAAGCGGTCGGCGAGAGAGGCCCCCGGCGCATGCGGGTCGCGATCGATCGCCACGAAGCGGAGTCCCCGGCGCCGCGAGGCTTCGATGATCGGAATCTGGTTCCAGCCCGCGCCGTAGACCAGCAGCGACCGCGGCGATCGCGCTTCGCCCTTGACGGGTCCGACGAGCCTGCGCGGGTCGAATAACATTTCTGTCCCTCGAAGCTGCGCCCGCCGGGATCGAAAGGGACCCGAGCCGCCTCGGCGCCACGCATCTTGATTGGTTCGGCCGCAATCCGGCGGCACTTGATGCGCAGCGCACCGCCGAACCCCCCGGCGCGCGCCCCGGAGAGCTCGGCGCACCCGGATCGATCCGGTCGACACCCGAACGAGTGCCTCCGGTGATTCCCGGACCTCGATCCAATTTGTACTGAGTCGGGCGACGGAAGCTGATGTGCAGGCGAGTCGCGGCCGATAGGAACCGGCAATGCTGACACCGCAAACCATCGCGAAGCCGAACGATCTCCATTCGCTCTCCACGAGCGAGCTCGAGGCCTTCGCCCAGGAAGTCCGCCGATTCCTGATCGATTCGACCGCCCGCACCGGCGGCCATATCGGCGCGAATCTAGGCACCGTCGAGCTCTCGATCGCGCTCCACGCCGTCTTCGATTCCCCGCGCGACAAGCTGATCTGGGATACCGGGCATCAGGGCTACACCCACAAGATCGTGACGGGCCGTGCCGCCCGATTCGCGAGCCTCGACACCTACGGCGGCATGAACCGTTTCGTCACGCGCACAGAGAGCGAGCACGACGTCATCGAGGCCTCCCACGCCGGTACGTCGATCTCGATCGCCCTCGGCATCGCCCTCGGAAACCGCCTGTCCAAGAACGGCCACTACACGGTCGCCGTGATCGGTGACGGATCCCTGGCCGAGGGCCTCGCCCTCGAGGCCTTGAACCACGCGGCCGTCGAGCGCTCGAGCGGGCTCGTACTCGTGCTGAACGACAACGGCTATGCGATCAGCCCCGGCTTCGGCGCGATCCGCGAATATCTCGAGACCCTCGAGCCGGGCCGGCGTGAGCCCGAGCTGCTCTTTTCCTCGCTCGGCCTCGACTACATCGGGCCAATCGATGGACACGACGTCGCTGCGGTAGTCGAGGCGTTGCGGATCGCGAAGCGTTCGGAGCGGGTGCCCCTCGTCCATCTCAAGACGAAGAAGGGCCAGGGCTTCGTGCCGGCGGATTCGCATCCGCTGCGGCTGCATTTCTCGTTTCCCCTCGATCCCGAGACGGGCGTGGCGAAGCCGCGGCCGGCCGCCCCGCCCTGGCAGGACACGGCGGCCCGGGTCGTCGGCGAGGCGATGGCCCGCGACGAGAAGATCGTCGCGATCACGCCCTCGACCCTCTATGCGACGGGCCTGCAGCCGGTGTTCGAGAGATTTCCGACCCGCTGCTTCGATCCGGGCATGACCGAGCAGCACGCGATGAGTCTCGCCGTCGGGTTCGCCGTGCAGGGCTACAAGCCGGTCGCGTTCTATCAATCGACCTTCATGCAGCGGGCCTTCGACCAGCTGATCCACGATGTCTGTTTCATGGATCTCCCGATCCTGCTCCTGACGGTGCGCACCGGCTTCGCGGGCTACGACAACCCGACCCACCACGGCCTCTACGATTTCGCCTATCAGCGCGGTCTCCCGAATCTGCGGACGATGTATCCGAAGGACGTCTTCGAGCTCGAGCGGATGGTGCGCGAGGAGCTGGCGTCGCTCTCTCATCCGACCCTGATCGCGATGCCCTACGGGCCGGGCGAGGCCCTCGACGAAGGCGTTCTCAGCGAGCCGCGCCGCGCCTTCTCGGCTCCGCAGCTCGTCGCCACCGGAGACGATCTGCTGCTGATCTCCGTCGGCCATAAATTCACCGCCGCCCGCGAGGCCTGCGC
>JANNQH010000778.1:0-1728 GCA_031400655.1 Deltaproteobacteria bacterium
CCGTCGCCCGTTTCGTCGAGCGCGAGGTCCGCGCCTACCTCGAATGCGGCGTGCTGGCCCACGGATTTCTCCGGGTCCACTGTGACGCCTGCGGCCACGATCGCCTGGTCGCCTTCTCGTGCAAGGGCCGCGGGTTCTGTCCTTCCTGTGGCGGTCGCCGCGTGGCCGACACCGCCGCCCATCTCGTCGACCGCGTGCTGCCCGAGGTCCCGATCCGGCAATGGGTCCTCACGCTCCCCTATCCGCTTCGCTACCGCTGCGCCTGGAACGCGCGGCTCGCGAGCGAGGTCCTGCGCTGCTTCCTGCGATCCGTCTTCGCGGATCAGCGGCGCCGAGCGCGGGCACTCTTCGGCATCCGCAAGGGACAGTGCGGCTCGGTCACCTTCGTACAACGCTTCGGATCGGCCCTGAACCTGACGCCCCACTTCGATACGCTAGTGCTCGACGGCGTCTATGCCGGGCCGTCGCATGACCCCGGACACTTCGTGGATCTTCCACCGCCGGAGACCGAGGATGTGGAGCGCGTGCTGGCGGGGACGGCAAAGCGCATCCTGCGTTTTCTCGAACGAAAGAGCGGCGATGAGGAGGTCGATCCGCTCGACGGCGACGATCCCCTGATGGCTATGCTCGGCGCGGCCTCGATCCGTTCGCGGATTGCGACGGGTCCCGAGGCGGGCGAGCCGTGGCGAAGGCTCGGGGATCGGGTGGAGCCGGTCGAGGAGGACGAGGCGGGGGTCGAGCTCAGGGCGACTGTTCCGCCTCGTTGCGTTCGTCAGGGTGGCATGAGTCTTCACGCCGACGTGGCGGTTCCCGCTCGCGATCGACAGCGACTCGAGCGGCTCTGTCGTTATGTTGCTCGCCCGCCCCTGGCCCTGGGTAGGCTCGAAGCGATGGTCGACGGTCGGCTTGCCTATCGTCTCAAGACGCCGTGGCGAGATGGGACGACGCATGTCGTGATGGAGCGGCGCGAACTGCTCGAGCGATTGGCGCCGCTGATCCCGCCGCCGCGGGCCCATCAGGTCCGGTATCACGGCGTGCTCGCGCCGTGTGCGAGCGGGCGGGACCGGGTGGTGCCGGCAGCGGCAGCGGCAGGGGCGACGGAGGCCACGCGGTCTTGTTCGTCCGCTTCGGAATCGGATATCGGATCGACGCGAGCTGCTGACAGGGAACGGGACGACGAGACGCTCGTCGCTCGTGCCTCTTCGGACGTACGAGCCGAACGAAGCGAATCGCTCGGTCGTCGCATCGCGTGGGCGGATCTGTTGAAACGGGTGTTCGAAGTCGATGCGCTTCGCTGTCCGGGCTGTGGGGGGCGGATGAGGTTGCTCGCCGCCATCACGGAGCCGGGCGTGGCGCGCCGGATCCTCGATTGTCTGTCGCTTTCGTCTCGGGCTCCGCCGCCGACGCCTGCGACGGAGCTCGGCCTCGGGCCCTTCGTCGGCTGCGACGAGCGCGAGCCGGCGCTCTCGAAGCCGGATGGGGATCCGGGCTTCGACTTCGACCAGTCGCAGGCCGAAGACCAGGACTCGAACCAGGGCTCTTGATCGATCGACTTCGGGCCCGCCGCGCCCGCCGAAGGCGATCGGCATCGGAAAAGCTCACCCGCGGAATGGCCATCCCCTGGGCGTCGGGGGTTCGGCCGGATACGGACGGGCGGGAAAGCTTGAAATCGCCCCCCGAACGGGCGCCCGTTTACGTAATGGACTTACCGGCGGTGCGGAAAATGCG
>JANNQH010000779.1:0-1814 GCA_031400655.1 Deltaproteobacteria bacterium
AGGCGGATGGAGCGATTCAGCCTGGGAATTGATTTTCGCCTTTTATTCGCCTACGGTGACTCCTTCTATTACTACCGACCCTGAGGAGCCCATCGATGGACCTGAACTCCTGCGACTTCGACCTGGACCTCGAGAACGAGACCGACCTCTCCGAATCCAGCCGCGCCGTTCACGCCGCTCGCCGCGCCCACGCCGCCCCGAGAGCGAGAACCGCGAAATCCCTCACGAACTCCCCCGGCATCGCCCCGGCCGCCGCGATCTACCCGAACCGCGCCCCCCGCCCGATCCGAAGCGTCCGAACCGACGCCTGGTCGGTCCCGGCCTCCACGAGCTGGGCGCGCCCGTCGCGTGCGCTGCGCAAGGTGGCGCGCCGAGCGCTCGAGACCGAGGTGGTCGAGCCGGCGTAGTCGCGGGCTTGGCTGGATGACGATGAGCGGCTGGGAAGCTGGGGCTAGGCGCCCGACCGACCGGACGGGATTCCCAATGCCTCGGCCGCGGGACGGCATTCCATCAGGATCCCCGAGTGATCGCTGCCCGGAATCGTCAGGACCCGAAAACTCTCGACCTCGAGCCCATGGACGAACGCATGGTCGATCCGAATGAGCCTTGCGCTCTCGGGCGTCGGCCCCCAGGTCGACTCGACGGGCCGTCCTTCGCGCTGGGCCACTTCCAGCGCCCCGTCGCGAAGCTGTCTCGCAAATCTTCGATAGAGCGGCCAGATCGGCGAAGCGTTGTAGTCGCCCACGACGGCGCGGGCGGCGGCCGGATTCTCGCCGAAGAATCGTTCGAGCCCGCCGGCCTGCTGCGAGCGGACCCGGGCCGAGGGAAACGGGCGCATCGCGTGGGGCGCCTGGAAATGCACGTTCACGAGGTCGATCGCGTGCGCGAGACCGGGCCAATCCGACGGCTCGAGCACGGCGCGCCGGGCATCGCGATAGACGAGGGGAATGCGTTCGTACTTGCCGGGCCGCCGGAGGGCCACGCCCATGCCGTGATAGGTCGCATGCGGCTCGAGGCAGCCGTACGGCAATTCGCTGGCAATCGCCTCGGCGCTCTCGAAGCCGAGCTCCTGGGCCGCGAAGACGTCGACCTGGTGCTCGCGGATGAGCGCCACGAGCCCGTCGGGATCCGCCTTCCCCCACCAGAGATTGCCCGAAAAGATCCGAATCGATCTCGACACGCGGCGGCTCCCTGATCCAACACAGCTCGGGCGGGCTCGATCACTGCCCCACCCGTCTCCCGGTCCGCCGATCTATCGACCGCCAGCCCCGTGAGATCAACACCCGAATCAACCCATGAGTTCCCGGATCGCGAATCCGGGGACCCGGCACAGCCCCACTCTCCTAAAGACTACCGCCCGTTAGCGGAACAGGTCCCGGACGATGATCGTCTCCTCCCGCCCCGGTCCGACGGACAGGAGCGCCGCGCTGACCTCGGTGAGCGCCTCGATCCGGGCGATGTAGCGGCGCGCGTTGCCGGGCAGCTCTTCGACGGTCTTCATCGCGCGCAGATCTTCCTGCCAGCCCGGCAGCGTCTCGTAGACGGGCTTTGCCCGCTCGGCCTCGGCGAGGGTCATCGGGAAATCTTCCGTGATCTTGCCGTCGATCTCGTAGGCGGTGCAGATCTTGATCTCGGGGAATCCGGAGAGGATGTCGAGCTTGTTGATCGCGAAGTCCGTCAGGCCGTTGACCGTGACCGCTTCGCGCAGCAGGACCGCGTCGAGCCAGCCGCAGCGCCGCGGCCGACCGGTCGTCGCGCCGAACTCGGCGCCCTTCTTGCGGAACATCTCGCCGATCTCGTCGTTCAGCTCGGTC
>JANNQH010000780.1:0-6306 GCA_031400655.1 Deltaproteobacteria bacterium
CATCTCGTCGACGCCGGCCGTCTGGCGCGTGAGGAAGCTCTTCCCGAGGCTCAAGGCCACGATCGCCCCCGCCGCGGAGATCGCCGCCGCGATCGGCACCAGCACCTCCCAGAACGAGACGGTCAGGTCCGAGACCTCGGGGCGATCAAAGACCATCGTTCCACCGATCAGGAAGCACGCGATCCCCGCGACGAAGAGGAGCCCGAAAGACACCACGAAGATCTCGGCGACGAGCAGCGCCAGACCGACCAGCACGAGCACCGCCCCCAGCCACGAAAAAGGCAGGATCTGCATCGAGAATCCGAGCAGCAGGAGCGACGCCGCACCGACCGCCCCGGGAAGGCTCAAGCCCGGAGCCTGGAACTCCAGATAGAGACCGGCCAGACCGACCGCAAGCAGAATGAAGGCCAGATTCGGATCGGACAGGAAGTCGAAGATCGACTGCACGAGGGTCTTCTGAACCGGCACCACCGCGTGGCCCGCGAGCGCGAGCGTCTGCTTCGCGTCGCCGAGCTCGACCTCGCGTCCCTCGATCGCCTCGAGCAGCTCCGCGCGGCTGTTCGCGACCAGATCGATCACCCCGAGCTCGAGGGCCTTCTCCGAGGTCACGGCCTGCGACGTCCGCACGGCCTCCTGGGCCCACTCGACGTTTCGGTGGCGCTGCTTCGCGATCGACTCGACGTAGGCCGCGAGATAGTTCTCCATCTTCTGTCCGACGACGTCCTGCGCCGAGCTCGTGGATTCGGCGTCCTGGCCGTTCTCGACCGGCGGCGGGCTGCCGCCGAACAGGCTGACCGGATGTGCCGCCCCGATGCTCGTCCCGGGCATCATCGCCGCGACGTTCGCCGCCAGGGTGATGAAGGTCCCCGCCGATGTCGCCGTGGCCCCGTGCGGGCTCACGAAGACGATCGTCGGCACCGTCGCGTTCAACATTGCCTGGATGATGTCCTGGGTCGACGAGACGAGTCCGCCGGGCGTATCGAGCTCGATCAATACCGCCGCCGCGCCGGTCTCTTCCGCCCTGTGGATCGCACCGATCAGATAGTCGGCGCTCGCCGGGTTGATCGACCCGTCGATCTCAACGAGCAGGATCTCGCCCGCCCACGCCGTGCTCGTTTGCAGGAGCAACGAGCAGACGAGGATCACGAGCGCAAAGCCCACCCACGATCGTCTTCCCAGCTGACCCCGCATGGCTCCGATCTCCTTCATCGCCGCGTTCTCAGCTTCTCGACCCGGTCGAGGAGCTGGGCGGCGACGCCCGACTTATCGAGCAGCGGTAGCTCCTCGACCTGCTGATCCGGCCAGACGAAGATGACGGCGTTTTGATCGACCTCGAAGCCCGCGTCGTGCCGCGAGATGTCATTCGCGACGATCAGATCACAGCCCTTGCGGGCCAGCTTGCGCTGGGCTGCCGCCACGACGTCGTGGCTTTCGGCGGCGAATCCGACGACGATCCGATCGCCCTTCTTCCGACTGATCTCCTGCAGGATGTCGGGATTCTGGACGAGCTCGAGAGTCAACTTCCCGGAAGCGGGAAGGTCTTCCTTCTTGATCTTCCGATCGGAGGCATGGGCAGGCCGGAAATCCGCCACCGCGGCCGCCTTGATCACGATCGATGCGCGCTCGAATTCCGCCAGCACCACCTCGCGCATCGCGAGCGCGCTGTCGACATCGATGCGGCGCACACCAAAGGGCGTCGGCTGCGTCGAGATCCCGGCGACAAGCACGACCTCGGCGCCCCGGCGCGACGCCTCGGCAGCGATCGCAAAGCCCATCTTGCCCGAGGAGCGATTCGTGATCGTGCGGACGCTGTCGATCGCCTCCGCCGTTCCCCCCGCCGTCACGAGCACGCGCTCCCCGGTCAGGGATTTCGCGGTGAGGCGATGCAGGGCGGCCTCTGCGATCTGCGCGGGCTCGCTCATCCGACCCACGCCTTCCCAGCCACAAGCGAGCTCTCCCGCCTCGGGTCCGACGAGCTCGATTCCCCGTGAGCGCAGGATTGCGAGATTGGTCTGGGTCGCCGGGTGGCTCCACATATTGACGTTCATCGCCGGCGCGATGAGCACCGGCGCCCGGGTCGCGAGCAGCACGGTCGAGACCAGGTCGTCGGCGAGGCCGTGGGCCATCTTCGCCATCAGATTCGCGGTCGCGGGCGCAATGAGCACGAGCTCGGCCCAGTCGGCGAGGCCGATGTGATCGATCTCGCCCTCTTCGCCGGCGTCGAAGAGATCGCGTCGCACGCTCCGACCCGAAAGACTCTGGAGGACGAGAGGCGAGACGAAGCGCTCCGCATCAGCGGTCAGCATGCAGCGCACGTCGTGGCCCGCCTTGCGCAGGGCACGCAGGAGCTCCGGAGCCTTGTAGGCAGCGATCCCCCCCGAGATCGCGAGCAAGATGCGGCGCGGATCCATTCAGGTCGGTCCTCCGAGGGCGCCGGCGACGTGAGTCCCGGGCGCGGGCGGGCCCAAGGTACCCATTGGCGCCCGGCGGGGCCAATTCGCGAGCTCGATCGCAGCGATCCCAGGGCCCGATCAGCGCCCGGCGCGGGCGAGCAGCCGCGCGCCGTCGCGCAGCCTCTGCTCGAGCTGCTGCACGTTGCCGGCCTCGGCATAGATCCGCACCATCGGCTCGGTCCCGGAGCGGCGCACCATCAGGAAGCCCCCGTCGGCCAGGTCGAAGCGCAGGCCGCAGCGCTCGTCGACACGCAGCAGCGCGCAACGACCGATTCGCGCCGGCGGGTCAGAGGCCAGCTTCTCGAGTGCACGGTCGCGGGCGTCTGATCGCGCCAATGCGACCCGGCCGCAGGCGGAGCGTCCGAAGCGCGCCTCGAGGCGTTCGACATGGGTCTCGAGCGCCTCGCCGCTCTGCGCGACCAGCTCGACGAGCAGTGCGCCGGCGAGGATGCCGTCCTTGTCGGGCCCCATTGGCGCGAACGCGAAGCCACCGCTCTCTTCGCCCGCCACGTCGGCCCGACCCGCGAGGATCGCCGCCGAGAGATACTTGAATCCGATCGGATGCCGCTCGACCGAAAGACCGTGGTCACGCGCGACCTTTTCGACCAACGTTCCCGTCGCCGCGCCGAGGGCGACCCCGCGCTCGATGCGACCGCAGGCTGCGAGGTGATCGACGAGCAGCGCCATCACCTGGGTCTCACTGAGGACTCGACCCTGCCCATCGACGACGCCGATGCGATCCCCGTCTCCATCGTTGGCGATCCCGAGCGCCAGCCCCGACTGCGACCGCATCCTCGCGACGAGCGCTGTGAGCTGCTCCGGAACCGGATCGGGCGAGGCACCGCCAAACGTCGGATCGAGCGCCGTCCGCAGCGCTTCGACCGGCACCCCGAGACGCTGCATGAGCCGGTCGAGATAGCCGGCCGCCGCACCATGCATCGCATCGAAGACCAGGGTCGCGCGGGATCTCCGAAGCGCAGCGTGGTCGAGCAGCTCGGCCAGGGCGTCGAGATAGCTCTCGCCGAGATCGCGGGGTGGGGGCAGCCGGGTCGTCCGCGGCGGCGCGTCGTCCCCCATGCGGCGGGCTGCGATGGCTTCGATCCGGCGCGCCTGGGAATCCGTGATCGCCGCACCCGAGGCGCCAAAGACCTTGAGGCCGTGATAGGCGGGCGGGTTATGGCTGGCCGTCAGGACGAGGCCCGCTGCATAGCGGCCGTGCGCGAGGGCTTGGGTCACCGCAGGCGTCGGGGTGCAGGCGCTCGTGAGCACGGGGCGCAGGCCCTCGTCCTGCAGGATCTGTCCGGCCAGCTCGGCCATCGCCCGGCTCGCGAAGCGACCGTCCCAGCCGATCAGCACGCGCTCGCCACACTTCTCTTTCCGGATCCAGTGGGCGATCGACCGCGTGAGCACACGCAGGCGGGGAAACGTGACCTCCTCGCCGAGCACGCCCCGCCAGCCATTCGTCCCGAAGTGGATCCCCGAAGCGCTCGAGCCCGCGCGGACCGATATCGACCCCTGCGCGTCACGCGAGGGCTGGCCGCGTCGGGCCGTCATTGCGTGTCGCGGAGCTTCCGCTTGAGGGCGATGGCCGCGACCTGGGGCACGAACTCGTCGATGCTGGCGCCGAAGCGGACGAGCTCTTTCAGGCGCGATGAGCTCACGTAGAGATACTCCTGGCTCGTCATGAAGAAGACGATCTCGACGTCGGGCGCGAGGTGTTTGTTCATCAGGGCCATCTCGAACTCGTACTCGAAATCCGCGATCGCGCGCAGCCCGCGGATGATCGTGGTCGCACCGATCTGCTGCGCGTAGTGGACGACGAGACCATCGAAGACCTCGACGGAAACATCCTCCATGTTCTTCGTGACTTCCTCGAGGATTTCGAGACGTTCTTCGGTCGTGAAGGCGGCGGTCTTCGAGACGTTGCGAGCCAGGGCGAGCACGACATGGTCGAAGAGCGCGCGGCTTCGCTGGATCAGGTCGAGATGTCCGTTCGTGATCGGATCGAAGCTGGCCGGAAACAGCGCCACTCGTCGCTTGCCGGGTCGACCTGCCATAACGTCGTTAGCCTCCCCCATCGGGCGCTGCCCGGACGAGCCAGGTGAGCACCGTGTCCCCATAGCGCCGTTCATCGACGATCCGAGTCCCTCCGATGGCCGGCAGAGGATGGCGTTTCGATCCCTCCACGACCACTCTCGTCTCGGGGTGGAGCAGATTGCCGGCGAAGAGCTCGACGAGAATCTCGTCCCGATCGGTCGCGGCATAGGGCGGGTCGAGAAAGACCAGGTCGAAGGGGGGCTCGCTCGCGCGAGACATCTGGCGCAGCGCCCGCCCCGCGTCGGCGACCACGACCCGCAGACCGGGCTCGTCGGCGAGGCCGAGATTCGCGAGCCGGGACGACAGCGCGCGGGCCACGGGCCGGGATTGTTCGACCCAGACGACCGCTTCGGCCCCACGGGAACAGGCTTCGAGGCCCAGCGCACCGGTCCCCGCACAGAGGTCGAGGACCCGCAGCCCAACCACTGACCCCAGCACAGAAAACAGCGACTCCCGGACCCGGTCCGCGGTCGGCCGCACCCCCTCCGCGACCGACCCGAGGTCTCGACCGCGCAGACGTCCTGCGATGATCCGCATGGCAGCTGGCCTCTGGTTATAAAGAGCTCATGAAGAGCTTCTGAAGCGCTTCTGAAAGCCTGTTGACGATCGGCCAGACGCTACCCCCATCGGAAGCAAGCTGCGATCGAAGCTCGCTGGCTCTCTACACGCCAGCGCGCGCCCGCCGCGCGGCCCGTACACACGGAGCGGACCAACCGGCGCCCATCTTGCTGGCACCGAATGGGCTGTCTAGACTGCGCGCGTCTCGAACACGAGGGCCAGGCAGAAACACAGTCTTGTGTCTAACGAGCGCCCCCGGCGAATTCGCATTCAGCCGCGTTCGAGCCACCAGCAACCGATGATCCAGCAACCGATGATGATGCACCTCATGGTGTGTCGTGGCGTCTCGTGGTGAGTCGAACGGGAATCCCCGGACGAAACAGCGAACAGACAAGCCAAGGAAAGGTCCCTGATCGATGTCCAATTCTTCCATCGAGCGACTCAAGAAGAAACTACCGGAGCGGCTGGCCGAAGTGCGGGGCGACCGTTCCCAGCGGCAGTTCGCGCGCGAGCTCGGCGTCTTCCAGCAGAACGTGAACCGCTACGAGAACGGAACGACCCCTCACACCGACTTCCTGATCACGCTGTCGACCAAGGAGAACATCTCCCTCGACTGGCTCCTGCTCGGCAAGGGCCGCATGCGCCGAGGCCGTTAGGCCGACTGCGTCGGGCCGGGCGCGCGCGGGGTTGCCCGCGCGCTGCCGGCCGGCTGCACCGCAATCGACTGCGGCGAGGCGGGCCGGCGGCGATCCCAACTGGGCACTCGGCTTCCTCTCCCCACGAGCGCAGGCTTCCCGGTCGGCGGCAAGCTCCGAGTCAACACCTCGCCCGATGTGGGGAAAAGTGATGTCGGAGGTTCTGCGGCACGCCTCTTGCTCCCTTCCCCGCGACACGGCTCGACGCCCGGACGGCGGACGTGCTCGGGTGACGTAACGGATCGGAGCTTCGGATGCTGCGGCTTTTCGCGGGAATGACGATCGCGCTGACCTGTGCGGATCACTGGACGACCTACCTGTGCCTGCACGCCCCGGTCGAGGGCTGGGCCGTCGTCGAGGCGAATCCGGTGGCGCACTGGCTGTTCGATCACGCGGGGCTTGCCACCGGGCTGCTGATCGACTCGCTGCTGACCGTGGCCGCCATTGCGTTCCTGGCGCTGACCCACACGCTCGGGCACGAGATCAAGCTGGGACTGCTGGGC
>JANNQH010000781.1:0-3304 GCA_031400655.1 Deltaproteobacteria bacterium
AGAACTACGCCGACGATTTCCGGATCTGGGTGACGGGCTCGCTGCCCTTCAGCGGGACGACCGACAAGGCGGGCGCGGTCGCCGGCATGCCGATGGTCCTCGACCTGTTTCCGAAGGGACTGCGGTTCGAGATCAAGGCGATGACGGCGGAGGGCGACCGGGTCGCGATCGAGGCGTCGAGCCAGGGGACTACCGTCCGCGGCGACGAGTATCGCCAGGAATACCATTTCCTGATGCGCGCCCGCGCCGGCAAGATCACCGAATGGAAGGAGTACATGGATACGGAGCACGCACGCAAAGTGCTGGTCGGCGGCTAGTCGCTCGCGACCCACCTCCCTTCGCGTTAGCGTCAGCCTCGAGTGGGATCACGGGAACCAGGCTCGGAAGGGGACGGCTGTTGCGTCGGGGGCAGGTTTCGGGGCATCGCGCGGATATCGCCGCGGAGTTCTTTGCATCCCTCGTCTCGCTGATTCTGTTAGTGGCTCTCGTCGCCGGCCTGCCCAGCAAGGCCGGCGCAGCGCTGCTCGACACCATTCCGATTGCCCGCGCCGTCCTCGTCGCCGAGGCGCCGATCCTCGACGCGGACCTCGGCGATCCCGTCTGGGAGCAGGCCGAAATCATTACCGACCTGACCCAGGTCGAGCCGAAGATGGGGGCGCCGCCGAGCTTTCGGACCGAGATCCGCATCCTCACCGACGGCCACATGCTCTACATCTCGCTGCACGCCTTCGATCCCGAGCCCGACAAGATCGTCGTGAATCGGATGGCCCGCTCCGAGCTCTTCTTCTACGACGACAATTTCAATATCAATCTCGACACGTTCCACGATCACCGCAGCGGCTACTTCTTCCAGATCAATCCCGTCGGCGGCCGTCGCGACGGAACCTTCGAGGGCGATCTGTTCGAGGAGAACTGGGACGGGATCTGGTACGCGAAGGCGAAGATCGACGAGACGGGCTGGCGCGCGGAGGTGGCGATCCCCTTTGCGACGCTCGGCTTCGTCGAAGGCCACGACGTCTGGGGTCTGAATCTCTCGCGCCGCATCCGGCGCTTCAACGAAGACAATCGCTGGGCCGATCCGACCATCCAGCGCCTCTCGATCAACATGGCCCAGGCCGGCGAGCTCCACGGCATGAGCGCGGCGCGACTCGGCGTGGGCCTCGACGTCGTGCCCGCGATGTCTCTCGGTGCGACCCATGATGAGCTCAAGAATCGCGACAAGCTGATCAGCGAGCCGAGCTTCGACGCGTTCTACCGCGTGCTGCCCTCGCTGACCGCGTCGGTCACCGCCAACACGGATTTCGCCCAGACGGAAGTCGACGACACGCAGGTGAACTTGACTCGCTTCGCGCTCTTCTTTCCGGAGAAGCGCGAGTTCTTCCTGCGCGAGAAGGGGCTCTTCGATTTCGGCGGACTCGAGAACGAGAACGGGATTCCGTTCTTCTCACGCCGGATCGGCCTCGCTCCCGATCTCGATTCGATTCGTTTGTTGGGCGGGGGCCGGGTGACGGGGCGCGCCGGCCGCTATCGCATCGGTCTCCTCAACATCGAGCAGGACGGAAACCAGGGCATCGGGAATTCGAACCTCGCCGTCGCCCGCGTATCGGCCACGGTGCTCAAAGAATCCGCCGTCGGCATGATCCTGACCCACGGCGATCCCGCGTCGAACGACGAGAACATGCTGGTCGGCGCGGACTTCAACTTCCGCAGCAGCACGCTCATCTTCAATCGCTCGATCTCGGTCAACGGTTGGCTGCAGCAGGATCTCTCGGGGGAGGCGTACGGCGACCGCTCGTCGGCCTTTGGCGGCTCGGTCGTATATCCGAACGACCGCGTCAACTTCAGGCTCAAGTACAAGGAATTCCAGAAGGGCTACGACCCGGCGCTCGGCTTCACGAACCGGACGGACGTGCGCGGCTACGAGGGCGAGTACCGCTACCGGTTCCGATACCCAGCGGGCTTCATCCGCACCGTCGATCTCCTCACGACCGCCAATCTCTTCACCAATCGCGACGAAGCCCCCGAGACCGCGGCCTTCAGTTTCTCACCGATCCGCATCACGTCTGCGTTCGAAGATCTGTTCGAGATGAAGTTCGTCTATCTCTATGACGACGTGCCGCGCCCGTTCTTCGTCGCCCCTCATGTCGGCATCGTTCCGGGCGAATACCACGGTTACAGCGGCATCGCGGAGCTCACGCTGAGCCAGCAGCGTCCGCTGCGCTTCAAGCTCGCGACGGGGGTGGGCACGTTCTACGACGGTTGGGGCGTGCGCGTCGCGCCGCTGGTCGAATGGCGTCCGTCGAAGCATTGGCTGCTCTCGGTCGAGTACGACGAGCGGCACTTCTTCGGCTTCGACGCCTGCAAGGGCTCGACGGTGGGCACCACCAATTGCACGGACGACGCGGTCGAACCGGACCGACGCAACACAGACTTCGATACCCGACTCGTGCGAGTCCGGGTCCAGATCGCCTTCACCACGGAGCTCTTCTGGAGCACCGTCGTCCAGTACGACAATCTCTCGAACAATCTCGCGGGTCAGTCCCGGCTGCGCTGGATCATCACGCCCGGCCGCGAGTTCTTCTTCGTCGTCGGCCAGGACGTGGACGCCACGCCCGGCGACCTGCGCGTCCGCAAGACGCAACCCGTGGCCAAGCTCCGTTGGACCTTCAGGTTCTGACTCTTTGTGATGAGTCGCGATCAGAAGAAGTAGCGGAGGCCGAACACGATTTCGTGGGCGTCGTACTCCGAATCCACCTGGCGCGCGCCGATCCCGGTGATGCGAGCGCGGAAGTTCAGATCCTCGGTCTGGAGGTAGCGGTATCCCATGCTGAACGCTGTCGTCGTTCTCTCCGGGTTCTCGGAGTTGCGCCACGGGATGCTTACGCCGCCCATCACGTTCCAGAGAAAGGCGTTGTCGTCGGAGTCGATCTGGAACGTATCGGACCTGTTGTGGGCGTCGATCTGGACGAGGCCGTACCCGGCGCCGAGACCGAAGTAGGGGATCACGCCGACCTTGAAATCGTATTCCGCATAGGCGTTGGCGAGCACGTGGATCATCGAGAGGTCGCCCTTGCCGTCATTGTCGCCGGCCTGGATCGCGATTCTCTCGACGTTGTTCTGGCGGTAGCCGACGTTGATCTCGGTCCGGAAATGCTCGAGGAAGCGCGTGCCGATCGCGCCGCCGATGTTGAAGCCGGGCTCGGATTCGATGCTGCCCGAGAGTCCCGGCGGATTGGCGCGGGTCAGATTCTGGTTGCGCATGATCGTGAGACCCGCGTTGTACTCGATGTACGGGTCGAGCCCG
>JANNQH010000782.1:0-6756 GCA_031400655.1 Deltaproteobacteria bacterium
CGCGCCGTCCGCGGTCCCGAAGACGTGCAGACAGAGGCCGTCCTCGTCCACCGCCCCCGCAGCGAATCCGGCCGGCAAGACATTGTCGAAGCGCGCCCGGGCATCGGGGCCGTAGTAGGCGAGGATCACCGCCTCGTCGAGTCGGCGATATTCGACGCCGAAGGTCACGCCGCCGGCCGGGATCCGCACCGTGAACTCGTCGAAGGCGGGGATAGGCAAAATTCGATAGGTGATCGGCATGCTCGAGATGTAGACGACGGGGCCGACCGCAACAAGGCCGCTTCCCGCCAGCGGCTGTGCTCGTTCGGATTCCGGGGCGAGCGGGATGTCGGGTCCGGCGGCGACGCTGTACGCTAGCCAGAGCAGTGAAACGAAGGGGGAGAGCTCGATGAAGATCGTGAAGGGCATCGTGATCGCGGCGCTGGTCTACGTGGGAATCGTGGCCGCATTCGAGACGATGATCGGGACGCTCCAGCCCCAGGCGGGCGGGACGCTGGTGATCACGACGCTCGGCGAGGATGGCTCGGCCCACGACCGCGTCGTCTCCCGCCTCGAGAGCGCGGGCCAGCTCTACGTGGGGGTCAATCACTGGCCCCGCGCCTGGTACCACCGCCTGCTCGCGAACCCCAACGTCCGCGTCACCGTCGACGGCGCGATGGGCGAATATCGAGCCGTCGAGGTCACGCTAGGGGGTGAGGAGCACGCGCGCGTGGCGAGTGCGAATCCAGTGCCCGGCTGGTTCCGGTTCGTGACGGGCTTCCCGCCGCGTTATTTCATCCGGCTCGAGCCGCGGGCCTAGCCGCGGCGCCATCTGATACCGAGAGCATGGCCGAGATCATCCTGATCAACCTGACGGGTCCCGATCGCCCGGGGATCACGCGCGACCTGGCAGCGATCCTCGCGCGCCATGGCGTGCGGATCCTCGATATCGGCCAGGCGGTCATCCACGACACCCTGACGCTCGGGATGCTGATCGATCTGTCGGCGGAGACGGCCTCGCAGCCCGTCGTGAAGGATGTGCTCTTCAAGGCCCACGAGTGGGATCTGCAGGCGCGCTTCACGCCGGTCGGAGCTCCCGCATACGAACGCTGGGTCGCGGCCCACGGCCAGCCCCGCCATATCATGACACTGATCGGGCGCGATCTGCGCGCGCGCCATCTCGAAGGTCTCGGCACGATCGCGACGCGCCACGGCCTGAACATCGACAACATCACGCGGCTTTCGGGTCGCGTATCTCTCGAGCGGCCGGACCCGGAGCTGCGCTCCTGCGTCGAGCTCTCGCTGCGCGGGACGCCGGACGACGCCTCGGCGCTGCGGCGCGAGCTGCTCGATCTGGCCCAGGAGCTCGAGGTCGATATCGCCTTCCAGGTCGACGACGTCTACCGGCGTAATCGGCGGCTGATCGCCTTCGACATGGATTCGACCCTGATCCAGACCGAGGTGATCAACGAGCTTGCGGAGGCGGCGGGCGTGGGTCGCGAGGTCGCGGCGATCACGGAAGCCGCGATGAACGGCGAGCTCGATTTCAGCCAGAGTCTGCTGCGGCGGGTCGGGCTATTGAAGGGGCTCGAAGCGAAGGTCCTCGGCGAGATCGCGGCGCGGCTCCCGATCACCCCGGGCGCCGAGCGACTGATCCGGACGCTGCGCTCCCTCGACTACCGGACGGCGATCCTCTCGGGCGGCTTCAGCTTCTTCGGTGAAGAATTGCAGCGCCGCCTCGGCATCGACTTCATGTTCGCCAACGAGCTCGAGATCGAAGGGGGACGCCTCACGGGCCGAATTCGAGGGGAGATCGTCGATGGCGCCCGCAAGGCCGCGATTCTGCGACAGCTCGCCGAGCAGCAAGGGCTTCGCCTCGAGCAGACGATCGCCGTGGGTGACGGGGCGAACGATCTGCCGATGCTCGACGCCGCGGGGCTGGGCATTGCCTTCCACGCGAAGCCGCGAGTGCGCGCGTCGGCGGAGCAGGCGATCTCGAATCTCGGCCTCGACGGCATTCTCTATCTGATCGGCATGAGCGATCGGGAAGTCCAACAGGCCTGATGCGGTCAGCGCGCCGATCGGCGACGATGGGCCCGCGATGAACCGAGCCGAGAACCTGCCGAAGCCTCCCGTGAAACGTCCGTTCCGCGGGCTGGGCCGCGCGACCGAAGCGCTCGAGAGCCAGGCCTTCCGGCGGATCTTCGTGAGCAACATGGCGTTCTTTCTCGCGATGGGCGGGCAGAGCGTCGTGCGCCCGTGGCTCGCCTTCGAGCTGACCGACAGCGCCTTTGCGTTGGCGATCGTGTCGGCGGCGACCGCGGTGCCCATGCTCGTGCTCTCGCCATTCGGGGGCGTGCTCGCGGATCGGATGGAGCGAAGGCTCGTCATCCTGCTGGCTCAGTCCCTCGCCGTCGTGGCGGAGCTCGTGCCGCTCGTGCTGCTGCATTTCGACCGCCTCGAGTTCTGGCATCTCGTCGTCACGGCGTCGCTGATGGGCTGTGTCTTCCCGATGATCATGCCGGCGCGCTCGGCGATCGTCGTCAACATGGTGGGGAAGAAGGGTCTCGGATCGGCGATGGCGCTCAACATGACGGGCGTCAATGTGACCCGCGTCGTCGGGCCCGCACTGGCGGGCAGCCTGATTCCGCTGATCGGGGTCGAGCGCGTCTACCTCGGCCATCTCGTCCTCTATCTGCTTGCCCTGCTCGCACTCTTTCGTGTCGAGCGTCTGCCTCCGCCGGCCGACGCCCGACACCAGTCGATCGGCCGCAACATGCTCGAGGGCTTTCAATACCTGGGCAAGAATCGCCTGGTCCTGATCCTGCTGCTCTACGGGCTCGTGCCCCAGTTCCTGGCGATGCCGTTCCAGACCTTGCTGCCAGCCTTCGCCCGGGATGTCTGGCATATGGACGAGTTTGGATTCGGCGTCCTCTCCGCTGCGTCCGGGATCGGCGCAGCGACCGGGTCGGCATTCGTGGCGGCGCGCCGGCCTGATGCGGGCCGGCTCGCGACGATGATGTTCTGCGTGGTGGCCTTCGGACTCCTGCTCGCGGCCTTCGCGGCGAGTCCCTGGTTCTGGCCGGCCGTCGCGCTGGTCTTCCTCGCCAATATCTTCGCCAGTACCTTCAGTACGCTCAACAACGTCGCGATCCAGCTCGTGATTCCCGACTCGATCCGCGGTCGGATTTCGAGCTTTTTGATGATGTCCGTTTCGTTGCCGCTGCTCGGCACACTCCCGATCGGTGCCGTCGCGGAGAAGGTGGGGGCACCGACGGCGGTGGCGGGCGCGTCGCTGCTCGCCTCACTGGCGGCCGTGGCGTTCTACTTCGGCAGTCGGAATCTGCGCGAGCTCGACGCCCAGGTGCAGCGGTCTTCGAAAGAGGAATGAACCCGGCCGGCGCGGGAGTCTGGGCCGCCCGCTGGAGGAGCTCGACATGATCATCACCCTCTCGCGTCAGTACCTGGCGGGCGCCGACAAGGTGGCGGAGCGCGTCGCTGCCGAGCTCGGTTGGGCGGTCGTGGACAACGCGTTCATCGAGGCGTTGGCGGAGCGTTCGGGCTTCGATCCCGAGGACGTGAAGAGCCTCGAAGAGCGGGTGCCGACCTTCATGGAGCGCTTCGCCCAGTCCTCTGCGCTCTCGACGCCCGAGCTGCTCGCCTCGGCCCCGGATGCCATCGACGAGCCCGAGGCGATCAAGCTGGCCCATGTGACGCGCGATCTCGTGGCCGAGCTCGGGCGGCGCGATCGGGTCGTGTTGGTCGGACGCGCCGCCGCCGCGGTGCTCGCCCGGGAGCGCGATGCGATCCACGTCTGGCTCGTGGCGTCCGTCGAGTACCGCGCGCGCGAGGCCATGCGGCGCTATGGGATGAGCGATTCGGAAGCGCGGGCGGCCATCGTGGAGCGGGACACCGGTCGCGCGCGCTACCACCGCGAGCTCTATCAGCGCGTCTGGGCCGATCCGGTCAACTACCACTTCGTGCTGAATACCGAGCTGCTCGGTGTCGTGGGCGCCGCCGACATGATCGTGGCGCGCGCGCGAGCGCTCGGCTGGTAGCGACGTTCATGCGAGGGGTACGAGGCGGGGCAGGATCTCGCTGATCGAGCCCCGCAGCACTTCGTCGGCGAGCTCGTCCAGCTCGGTGCCGTCGCCATTCACGATCACGATCCGCGCTCCTGCATTCTTCGCGACCGGCACCATCGATGCAATCGGATAGACGGCGAGGGTCGTTCCGATCGCGAGCAGCAGGTCGCAGGTGAGCGCCGCCTGCTCGGCGCGCGCGAGATCCTCGGCCACGAGCCCCTGGCCGAAGGAGATCGTCGCCGACTTGAGGATCCCGCCGCAGGTCCTGCAAGCGGGATCGGCTTCCCCCGCGCGTACGCGGTCGAGGGCACGGCCGATCGGCGCCCGCTCGCCGCAGCCGAGACACTCGACCTCGCGCAGCGTGCCGTGGATCTCGACGATGCGGGTCGGGTCCGAGCCCGCCTCCTGGTGGAGACCATCGACGTTCTGTGTCACGAGGGTGTCGAGCTGGCCGGCGCGCTCGAGGGCGACCAGCGCCCTGTGGCCGGCGTTGGGCTCGCGTTTGTTGGCCTCTGTCTCGAGGCGCCACTGCCAGGAGCGCGCGCGCACGCCGGGATCGGCGACGTAGTGTTGCAGCGTCGCCATTTTCTCGGCCTCGGGGTTGCGGGTCCAGAGGCCCTGCGGTCCGCGGAAATCGGGAATCCCCGAGTCCGTCGAGATGCCCGCCCCGGTCAAGGCCACGACCGAGCGCGCCCGCGCGACCCAGCTGCGTACGCGTGTGATCGACTCGTCGGTCGGACCCGCCGCGTCCATTTTTCCACTCAAGCGCGTCTACCTAACAACAAGTTCCCCCCGCGGAGCCCCGGTGGTCGTGCCAGTGGCCGAGGTCGAGGAAGAGGCCCGCCTCCGCGGCGGCCCGGAGTGCGCGCCAGGGATCGATCACCCACGGCCCGCTGCGGACCACGCGTAACTTCGCCGTCTCGCCGTCGCCGAGCACGAGCTCGCGATCGCCGTCGAAGGCGAGCAGGCCGGGACCCCGCCAGCTGAGCTCGCTGCCGAGCGGGATCCGTTCGATGCCCTCGATGCCGACGGTCTCGAAGAGACCCGGCGAGATCGGGACCCGCAGCGTCTTGCCGGCGTGCTCTCGCAGGGGCCCTGTGCGCGTGTGCACACAGACGCCGAAATCGTCCTCGGCGTGGCAGGGCATCAGCAGGCCGCCGATCGGCGAGAGTCCGACGCTTGCGGGCTCGGCGCGGGTCAGCAGGATGCGGGCGAGCTTGCTTGGGTCGACCTGCAGCAAGCTGCCCGGATGATCGCCCTGCAGGAGTCCCGCATCGATGAGGGCGAGGTTCTCGCGCCCGTCCTCGCAGCGGATCTCGATCAGCTTGGCCCGTTCGGCGGCAGCTGCCACGGGCAGGCGTCCCGAGGCGACGAGTCCCGCGGCCGTGCCGGCCACGGTTGCCTCGACCTGGAACGGAAACACGTTGTTGGTCCCGGTCGAGAGCGGCAGCAGCACGACGTCGCGCCAGGCGCGCACGATCGTCCGGCTGGTGCCGTCGCCGCCGAGGGCCACGATCGCTTCGCAGCCGGCGTCTCGCATCGCGCGGGTCGCGCGCGCGCCGTCCTCCGCGTGGCCCGTCGCCGGGACGTCGAGCAGATCGATCTCGATCGGAAGGTCGAGGGCGTCGGTCGCGGCGGTGGCGATCCGAAATGAGTCGCGCGACAGCAGCACGCGCGCGCAGCCCGCCGCCGCGGCGCCGACGACGATCCGGGTCACCTGATTGCGTTTGTCGTCGATCGTGGACGTCCCGGCCCGGGCGAACAGCCGGCGGGCGTCCCGGCCGGAATGGGGATTCACGATGATGCCGAGCGTGCCGCGGTTGTCCACGGTGCCAACGCTATCTCGGCGCGCCTCGCCTCGCGACGGGTCGAGTGTGCTTCCTCGGGTGTTTTGCGGCGTATCGAACAGGAGATTCACCGGGCGGATTCGAAAGTCGCCGACGCGCCGGCGCGACCTTCGGTGTGCAAATCGGGTTCCCCTCAAGCGCAACTCCGCTCTTCGCCGATGCACCGGAATGCGAGGCCGCGCCGTCTCGCGTCACACGCCGTCGGCGGCGAAGGAGCACGCGAGCTTGGCCAAGCAACCGAAAGTCCCGGGCAAAGCGAACCGGGGCGGCAGCCTGCCGCGGCAGCTCGCGTTCCTGACCGCGGGCCTGCTCTGCGTGACGCTCGCCATCGCCACACTCGACCTCGTCCGCGAACGGCGGCACGCCCTCGCGGCGGGCGACGCCGCGCTGCGCGATCTCGCGCGGGTCGCCGACGCCCTTTGGCTGGCGGACGAAGCACGCATCCATGCGCTGCTGGCACGGCTACGGATCGAGCTGCGCGCCGACGGCAGCTGGGCGTCGACCGACTCCCTCGCGAACGCTGCGACCACCGCGGCCGATCCGGCGTCCGCACGCCGAACCAACACGCTCCTGCGGCGCGCCCTCGAAGGGACGCCCGAAGTCCGCTCGATCGACCTCGTCGTCGCAGGCCAGGCGGGACTCTCGTCGCTGCGTGTCGGGCCCGAGCTCGGTCGCGAGCTGGCAACTGCAGAGCGGCAGGCCGACGACGATGATCTTTCCAAGGCGCTCTGGTACAGCGACGAGGTCCAACAGGCGGTCGAGGCTCGAGGTCGACGGGTCGCGCGGGGGGCGCTGACGATCGATTCGGGCGAAGGGGCCGCGCGGTCGGGTGTGCGCGCCGTCAT
>JANNQH010000783.1:0-2310 GCA_031400655.1 Deltaproteobacteria bacterium
CTGGACCTCGAAGACGTCCCGGGGCTCGGCGTCGACGGGATACCCTGCTCCGTGACGAATGGTCGGTCGCGGACCCGGGGCGAGCGATTGAATTGTGCGTCTGCCGTAACCGGGAAAAACGCCGCGAGGAAGCTCGCAACGACAATACCTTGATAGGTCCGACGCGATCGAAGACGGTCGATCATCCCGCCCCCGAGTTCAGAACACGCAGCTCGACGGGGGCGAGGCGCTCGCCTGCGCCCGATTTGCGGTCCACTGCGCGGCCCCGGGCGCGAGGTCGGTGTATCGAGGTTCGCTGCCCGGGTCATGCACGCCGCTGTCGGACGCGAGCAGCGCTGCCAGCGGCGCCGCAAGGTAGTCGCTCGCATCGAGGGACACGCGCTCGCGCTCGTCGATCACGAAGCGATTCGAAGCCCCCGGCCTGCGCGCCGCGCACGGCTCGCGCACGAGGCTCGAGGCGTCCACCGAAGGCGTGGCGAGCTGGGCCACCTCGGGCACGACGTTGCCCTCGACCCCGTTGATCAGGACGATGCCGTCGATGCCCCTGGCCGAGCTCGCATCGATCGCGGAGCTCGGATCCGTGATCACGACCCCGGCCTCGATGTCGATGCGACCGCCCGCCCCCGCGTCCGCGCGGGCGACGATCCGGCTGTGGTCGAGCACGAGGGCCTCGGGTCCCGGCCGAAGCATGATGTTGCCGCCGCTCTCGGCGCCGGAGGTCACGCTCGTCGTGATCGACGAATTCAGCATGTTGACGAGGCCGGACACGCCGAGGTCGATATTGCCGCCGGCCGCATTCGGGCTCTCGGTCGAGATCGTGGCATCGCGCATCACGAGCTGGTCGCCGATCTCGAAGAGAAGGTTTCCGGCAGCGCCGAGCGACGTCGCGTCGGCGGGACGTGCGGAGATCTCGGCGCCGTCGGTCATCACGAGATTGGCGGTCGCGATCCGAATTTCACCCGCGTCTCCGGTGCTCCCGGGCTGCGAGAGCGTGGAGATGCCGGTAAAGATCTCGTCGCTCGTCCGCCCACTCAGCGTCACGCTCTTGCGCCCTGTGATGTCGAGACGTCCGCCCGGCCCGCCGCCCCGCGTGCTCGAATCGATCCTTGCGTTGCCGGCCATGTCGATCTCGGCCACGTCGATTTCGATCACTCCCGGCGAGTTATCGACGAAATTGGATTTGTTCTGGATGACGAGTGCACCAAAATCATTCAGGGTCAAATTGCCGGATTCGGATCGAATGCGGATCGTCCCCGGGTTGCCGAAATCGCCGTTCGCGTTCGTCGTAATCAACGAAACATCGCCGGGACCACGACGACCGGCGACGATCATCGAGCGTTCGAATCCGATGTCGATCGTGCCCGCGTCGGCGGAAAACTCGCTTCTCGCCGTGATCTTGCCACCGTTCAAGAGCTGAACGTCTCGGGCATTGATCCGCACGTCACCGGCTCGCCCTCGGGCCTGAAAGTGGATGCCGCAGAGCACGCCGGCGCAACGGAAAATGCGGACCGACCCGAATCCTGGAATCGGGAAGCTGCTGTCTTCGTTGGGATTTTGTCCGGGCGCCGGGTCATCGATAAATCCACTGTCCGCGAAGATGCCAGATTGTTTGTCGCTGGTTCCGCCTGCGATCGTCAGGGTTCCCGTCAGGTCGATTGCGATGTCGTCCGCGTCGTGCTCGGAAACCGTCAACGTTCGCAGCTCTGCATCCCGAATCAGGAGATCATCGGCCTTGATGAACACAGGGCCCGACCCGAGGCCGGGCCGAATGTTGTTCAGGATGTCGCTGATGTAATCGATCCCGAGGCCACTCGTCGTGACGACCATCTCGTCGGCAATCGAGATGTCGCCGAAGAGGGGATTCCCGTCGACGCGCAGCCCTTCCGGTACGAGCTCGACCGCGCCAGGACTCGCTAGACTGACCAGGTCGATTCGCCCGCTGCGTGCCGAAATGAAGGCAGGCCCCCCGTCAGTCCGTCGGCCCAGCAAGGTGATGTTCCCTCCGACCAGGCTGAACGATTTTCCCTCCGCCAGCTGGATCCGACTCCCGTGCACCGAGATCGCCGCCGGCGCATCGAGAAATCCAAACCCCACCGGATCCGCCACCGAGAGGATCGCCGGCGGCGCACCGCTCGTCGCCAGCTCGTCCCCGTTCGAGAAGATCAGCCGATCCGCCGTACTGACCGTGAGGGCGCCGGAGAGATCGACCGTCGCATTCTCGCCGAACACGACGCCGTCGGGATTGATCAGGAAGAGGTTCGCGCCGGGGATCTCCGACTTGAGCTTGCCGTCGATCGAGGAGCGGCCGCC
>JANNQH010000784.1:0-1762 GCA_031400655.1 Deltaproteobacteria bacterium
CCGGCTCCGGGCGAGATCCTGGTCCGGACCACGGCGAGTGTGCTCAACTACAACGAGGTCGACGGCTGTCACGGCCGCTACCTCACCATCGATCCGGCGCTGCCCTACACGCTCGGGATGGAATGTGTCGGCGAAGTAGTCGGCGCCGGAGTGGGCGCTGAAGACTGGATCGGTCGCCGGGTCACGGCGAGTGGGCGCGGCGGCATCGGTGCCCACGCGGACCTCGTCGCAGGGTCGACGGCGATGGCCTTCCCCGCACCGGAAAAACTCGATGATGTCGAGGCGGCGGCCTTCTTCTATCCCTTCCATCTCGCCTACCTCGGACTGCACGAACGCGGTCGACTCTCCGCCGGCGAGACGGTCTTGATCCATGCGGCAGCAGGCGGGGTGGGCTCGGCGGCCGTGCAGCTCGCCGTGGCGGCAGGGGCCCGGGTGATCGCGACCGTGGGCGATGAGAGCAAAGCCGACCTCGTGCGAAAGCTCGGGGCCGAGATCGTCATCAACTATCGCAAGCAAGATTTCGTCGCGCGCGCACTCGAGGCGACGCACGGCCTCGGCGTCGATGTTTGTTTCGACGGAGTCGGTGGCGAGACGATGACGAAGTCGCTCGGCTGCCTGGGCCGCGGCGGGCGCTACCTCGTGATCGGCTTCGCCAGCGGGATCGAGGCCGAAGAGGTGCCGATGGTGTCGGGGCGCGCGCTCTGCTTCGGGAACTTCGACATCGTGGGCGTGATCCTCTCCTACGTCGACGCCGCCGTCGCTCCCTTTGCGACACCCTTCGCGCCGGTGCCGGTCCCCCGCTTCAATCCGCCGGTCTCCGATATCGGTCGGCGCGTCCACGCGCGCCTGCTCGAGCTTCTCGATCGCCACGCAATCCGGCCGATCGTCGGCAAGCGGGTGCCGTTCGAGGGACTCGCAATCGCCCTCGAAGAGATGGAGTCTCGCAGTACGATGGGGCGCATCGTCGTCGAGCGTTGAACGACGGATCGAGCGACGGGAACGACGGAGGATTCTTCAGGCATGACGGCGAAATACCAGGGCGAAGCATTCCGCGAACGATTCGGGCCCTGGGCGGTCGTCGCGGGCGGGTCGGACGGCATCGGGGCCGCCTTCGGTGAGGCGCTCGCTCGGCGCGGGCTCGACGTCGTCCTGATCGCCCGGAGTGAAGCGAAGCTCGCCGCGCAGGCCTCGCGGATCGAGGCCGCCATCCGTTCCGATCGAGGCGTGAAGGTCCGCACCCTGGGCATCGACTTGACCGGACCCGATGTGGCCACGCGGGTCTCGCAGGCGACCTCCGATCTCGACGTCGGATTGTTCATCTACAACGCGGGCTCCGGGCGCGAGATGGGATCCTTCCTCGATCACCCCGTCGAGAACTGGACGCGCCAGGTCCAGCTCGCCTGCATGGGTCCCCTGCTTCTGTCTCATCATTTCGGCGGACGGCTCCGCACCCGCGGCCGCGGCGGGATCGTGTTGATGTCCTCGCTCGCCAGCCTGGTCGGCAGCGCCTACATCGCGACCTACGCCGCCGCAAAGGCGTTCGACACGATCCTCGGCGAAGGCCTCTGGCACGAGCTTGCGCCGGCGGGCGTCGACGTGTTGGCGTGCCTGGCGGGCGCGACGGACACGGAGACCTTCCGCGAAGACACGGGCGGCTTGCCGAACGCGATGGATCCCGCGGACGTGGCCGACGGGACGCTCGACTTCCTGGGCCGCGGGCCGATCTACATCCCCGGCGCGTCGAACCGGGCTGGAGCCGGCG
>JANNQH010000785.1:0-1586 GCA_031400655.1 Deltaproteobacteria bacterium
TTCACCCAGATCGTGCGCGCCCGCGGCGGCCGCCTCGCCTTCATCGCGGGGCAGGGCGCGTTCGACGAGAGCTTCAAGCTGATCGGCGAGGGCGACCTCTATACCCAGGTGATCCAGGCATTCCGCAATCTGCGCACCGCCGTCGAGTCGATCGGGGGAAAGGTCGATCAGATCGTGAGCACGAACATGTACATCGTGGGCCTCGACGCGAAGAAGGTCGGAATCTTTGGCAAGGCGATGGCGGTCGCCCTCGACGGCAAGCCCTTCCCGCCGAATGCCTCGACCATGATCGGCGTCCAATCGCTGGCGGCCGAGGGGATGCTGGTCGAGATCAGCGGCTTCGCGATCGTCGATTAGCTGTTTGCAACGTCGACCCCGTCCCCGATCCCGCCTGCGGCGGGATCCAAGGAGTCTGAAGATGATCTCGGTGGACGATTTCGTCTCGCCCGTGAATCCGCTGGTCATGGCGCTGCTGCGCTCGCCCTTCCATCGCATCGCGTCGAAGGCGCTGCTGGTCGTCTCCTGGTCGGGGCGCTCGACCGGCCGCCGTTACTCTATTCCCACCGGCTACCAGCGCGACGGGGACGACATCATCGTGATGCTGACGAAGCCTGGCCAAAAGAGCTGGTGGAAGAATTTCCGGATGCCCTGGCCGGCCGAGCTTCGACTCGACGGGCGCGAGCGAACCGCGATGGGCGAGGTCGTCGCGCCCGGGAACGAGAGCTTCTTCCGCTACGTCGAGACGACGCTCCGGGGCACGCCGTGGATGGCGGGCCAATTCGGAATCGAAGACTACGACGCGGCGAAGGGACTCACGCCGAGTCAGCGCGCGATCGTCTGCGAGAAGGCCGGGGCCGTTCGCTTCGAGCTGACCGACTGAAGGCCCGCTGGCGGAGCGCCTCGTTCTCGCGGACCATCGGATCCAACTCCCACGATGAGGTTCCGCATGAACGCCCTCGCAGAAATCGAAGCGATCCGCCAGCTCAAGTACCGCTATCTCCGCGGCGTCGACCTCAAGCTCTGGGATCTTCTCGCCAGCACGTTCGCCCCCGACGCCGTCTCGGCCTACGACAGCGGCAAGAATGCCTACGTCGGCCGCGACGCGATCGTGAAATGGCTCCGCAAGGCGATGGACAACGAGATCATCACGTTCCATCAGGTCCACCACCCCGAGATCGTGCTGACGAGCGAATCGACGGCGCGCGGAACGTGGTACCTCGAGGATCGCGTCATCAACGTCGGGCCCGACCTGCCGGAGATGCCGGGGCATTCGATCCTGTTCGGCGCCGCCTTCTACTCCGACGAGTATGTGAAGCGGGATGGCCAGTGGTTGATCCAGAAGACGGGCTACGAGCGAACCTACATGGAGATCCGCCCGTACGAGCAGCCGAAGATATTCCACAGCCGCTGGGCGGGGCGGAGCTGACGAGTCGGGATCGCGGGACCCGGGACGCGAGCATCGAGAGGGAGCCAGTCATGAAGCGATCGATCGTTTTGCCGCCCGAGGTGCGCGACCTCGGGCAGGCCCTCGGCTGGCTCGAGAAGGCGGAGCGCCAGGGCTTCCACGCCGCGATGCTCGGATGTGG
>JANNQH010000786.1:0-5692 GCA_031400655.1 Deltaproteobacteria bacterium
GGTTTGATCGCCATCATATTGAGCGCGGGCCAGGGCCGGCGCCTCATGCCGCACACCCAGGATCTGCCCAAATGCCTGCTTCCTGTGGACGGCGACCGGCCCGTGCTCGAGGTACAGCTCCGCGCCCTGCGTGACGGCGGCATCACGGAAGCGCGGGTCATGGTCGGTTTCCAGGCCGAGAAGGTGGAGGCCTTCCTGGCGTCCAATCCGGTACGAGGAATCGACGTCAAGTGCGTCTTCAATCCGTTCTTCGACTCTACCGACAATCTGGTCACGGCCTGGTTGGCGCGCTCGGAAATGACGGCCGAATTCCTCCTGTTGAACGGCGATACGCTGTTCGAGCCCGGCGTACTTCGATGCCTCCTGACCGCACCGGCAGCCCCCATCACTCTGGTGGTCAACGCAAAGGCCGAGTACGACGCCGACGACATGAAAGTCTCGATCTGCGCGGAAGGTCGTATCCGAGCCATTTCGAAGACCCTCGTCGACGGAATGGTGAACGGCGAATCGATCGGCCTGATGCGCTTCAGCGGAGAAGGGATCGCGGCGTTCCGTTCGGGTCTCGATCGAGCGGTCCGGACTGAGCGCGGGCTCAACGCCTACTACCTGTCGGTGATCAATGAATTGACGCGCAAGCTTCCGGTCGAGACCGCTTCGATGACGGGCTTGTGGTGGGGCGAACTCGATTCGCCCGAGGATCTCTTCAAGATCCGCTCGGAGCTGGCGGAATTCGGACGTCAGGGGGATGACCGGATCAGTGCGCATCAGGCCCCTCGTGCGGCGGCTGAGGTGCGAGAGCGAGTGAGCGCCGAAAAGTCTCGGCGGTCCTTGAAGCGCATCCCGGCGGCGCTGGCCCGCAGCAGCAGGGCGTAGAAGCGCTCCTCAAGCGGGCGCGCTGCCCTTCACCACATTGAAGAACTGGACCGTGCGCCCGGCGTGGTAGACCACGCAGACGGCCTGCCAGATCACCATCGCGAAGAAGACGCCGGTCGAGATCGTCCAGCTGGCGTCCGACCGGATCACGTCCAGGGCAACGGCCGCTGTGAAGAACGGAAGGTTGACGTTTCGCCTCGAGATGAAGGTGCGAATCTGGACGTCGATCGGCAGATAGCCATGAATCGAACGTCCCGTTCGCGCCTCGAAGACGAGGGCGCAGAGGCGGTCGGCCACGTAGAAGCCGAACATCCAGACCGATGCCTGGATTACCGTGGACCGGGTGTCGCCGCCCGATAGTCCGTAGGCCCAGCCGAGGTACCAGAACGGCGGATGAACGAGGTCCAATCCGTGGTCCAGCACGTTTCCCAGCGGGGAATAGCTGAACGTCAGCCGAGCGAGCTTGCCGTCCACCGAGTCGAGCAGGCTCATCAGGTAGGCCAGGAAGAACCCCGTCCCCCAGCATCCCGCCATCCAGAGCGGAATCGCCGCGAGGGTCGCCACGATGCTCACGGAGGTCACCGCATTGGGATGGACACCCCATCGGGCGAGCGGACGCATGAGGACCCAGACGAGCGGCGGCCAGACGTACTTGGTCATGAAGTCCGTCGAGCCCTTGTAGTTCGACCAGAAGAGGAAGCGCTCGACCCGCCTGCGGGCCACGTCGTCATGGACCGTGAACAAATAGGGATCGAGCTCCCGGCGAAGATTCACGATGTACCCGGCGAACTCGTCGGTTCGCATCGGACGCGCCACACCCTCAGCCGCCATGCTCTCGACCCATGTCGGTAATGAGCTTCCGGCCGAGGAAGGAGCCACGCGCGCCCCGGCCCCAACTCGCAGGATCGCGCCTCGCTCGTCGCCCTCGCCTGCGACGAAGTAGACGTTGCCCTCGAGGCCGGCGACCTGTGTCAGCAAGCGCGCATCCACGATCGTATCACCCGAGAGCACGAGCCAGCTCGAATCGGGTGCGGACGAAAGCGCGGACGAGATGCGCTCAGCGATTCGACCGGTCGAGCCTTGCCACGTCACGCGCAATCCGTCGAGCTTGCGACGGCTCACGGCCCGCCGGACGGGATGACCGGGATCGACGGTCTCGCTCTCGCCCTGCACGACGACTCGCACCTCATCGATCACGAGCAGGCTGCGCCGGAGGCTGTGCAGCAAGCGTTCTACCAGGCTCATCCCGAAGACCCGCATGCCGGGATCAGCCGTCGTCGCGTCGATCAAGATCCTCAAGGAAAAGCCTCGTCTGGAATGGAGCGTGCACGCGGGCCCGGCGTCGCCGGCGCGGTCCTAGCGGATCATCGCCGCGCCGCGCCGCGCCGCGACACGGCTCGCATGGGTCCTGCCCGACTGCCGTATGATAGATTCGTCGCGTCGGATGTCTGATTCGACTCGGGGCTGTCTGGTCTCGCGCTACGCCGACTGGAGACCATTCTCGCTCGATGACGAAAACAATGGTCGACTCCGCCTGCTCGTACGCCACGTTGCTCGAGCACATAACATCCGGATCGCGCGCCCGAGTGTTTGGCCTGGATGCAAACGAACGGCTTCGCCGAAGCTTTGCGAAGAGCGGGCTCAGGATCGTCGATGCCGATGACCTTCCGACGCTCGGGGAAGAGCGCGTCGTTGCCCTCTGCACGAGTCATTTCTACGACGACCGGCTGATCGTCGAGCTCGCCAAACACTCGCGAGACCTGCTCCTGGTCAGCGTCGACGGCGAAGCGGCCCCGGTCCCCGTCGGCGTCGTCGGTGCCGGGTCACGCGTCGGCCCAGCGATCTCCGCGATTCGGCGCGGGGACGATCCGCGCGAGGCGGCCTTGGCTGCGGGCCTCGAGATCCGCTGCCCGACCGAGGTGGTACCCGCGTACGACGCCAAGCTCCGCAAGAATTCGCCGCCATTCGTGTTGCCGGCCGACCCGGGGCGGACCCGAGAAATCCAGGATCGGATCTTCGACGCCTCGTACAAGGGGGCGACGGACTTCGTGACGAAATGGGTCTGGCCCGTGCCTGCGCGGATCGTCACCGAATGGTGCGCCGATCGGGGCGTGTCGCCGAATAGCATCACGCTCGTGAGCTATGGGCTCACCCTCGTCTCCCTGGTGGCGTTCTGGCAAGGCGCCTTCGCCGCGGGTCTCCTCAGCGCATGGGTGATGACGTTCCTCGACACCGTCGATGGAAAGCTCGCTCGCGTGACGCTGACCTCGAGCAAGCTCGGAGACGTTCTCGACCACGGCCTCGACCTCGTCCATCCGCCCTTCTGGTGGGCAGCCTGGGGCGCCGGCCTGGCCGGAGCCGGGACGCTCTTCGGCGAGTTCCAAGGCTGGGTCATCGTCGTCTTCGCGGGCTACATCGTGGGAAGGCTGCTCGAGGGGCTCTTCATGATCGCATTCGGTCAGGAGATGTTCATCTGGCGGCCCTTTGATCTGGCGTTTCGCCTCGTGATCGCGCGCCGCAATCCCAATCTCGTACTCCTGACCGGCGCAACCCTCTTCGGACGGCCCGACATCGGGCTGATTGCGGTCGGGATCTGGACCCTGGCCTGCCTTCTCATCCAATCCGTGCGCATCGTGCAGGCGACGGTGCATCGGCTGCGGGGGCACGAAATCGCTCCCTACTCCCGCTGAGGGCTCCCTATTCCGGCTGAGGGCGCGCTCGAGCCGGGCGGCCTACTCGTGGATCATCTGCGCGAGGTAGCGTTCTTTGCCGATCTGCTTCACGAGATGCAGCTGCGTCTCGTGCCAGTCGACCGACTCCTCCTCGTCCTTGAGGATGGCCTCGAGCAGGTCGCGCGTGCCGTTGTCGCCTTTTTCGCGCGCCAAGGCCACGCCCTTGTTGAGGCGCTCGACGGCGTCGATCTCGAGGGCGAGATCGAGCTGATGTTGCTCGATCGGATCCTCGCCGACGCGGACCGGATTCATACGCTGCATGTTGGGAACGCCGTCGAAGTAGAGGATCCGTTCGATCACCCGATCGGCATGCTTCATCTCGTCGATCGACTCCGAGCGCTTCTTCTTGGAGAGGCGCTCGTAGCCCCAGTTCGCACACATCTTGTGGTGAATGAAATACTGATTGATCCCCGTCAGCTCCGACGTCAGGATCTCGTTCAAAGCGTTGATGATTGCCGGATCACCGCGCATGGCTACCCCTTTTCTTTGGTTCCGGATGTCCCAAACTACCCAATCCCTCCTATCCTCCCTATGAGGAGGGGATCGGACGTTCCCATCCCATGGGCCGAAGGGTGTTCGAGACGGTCCCGTCCTTTGGGAACTTAACGCCCCGCAACGGCTCGCGCCGCGTGGTGTCCCGCCCGACGGCCGAAGAAGGTCGACTCCCCGATGCAGGTGCCGCTCGAATACCCCGAGCCGTCCTGGGCGATGTTCGAGGCGCAGCCGCCGATCGCGTACAGCCCCGGAATCTTCCCGCCCTTCGCGTCGAGGACCTCGCCGTCGATCGACACGTCGAGCCCGCCCAGCGTGAAGCACATGTAGGTCGCCGCACCGACCGACGCGTCGAGGGCGGCGTACGGCGGATGCGTGAGCGGCTTGAGCCACTTCTTGCCCTTGTGGAACTCGGGATCCTCGCCCTTCGCGGCGTTCTCGTTGTAGCTCCGCAGCGTCTCCTCGAGCGAGCCCTTCGGCATGTCCAGCGTCTTCTCCATCTCGGAGATCGAGTCGAAGGCGTCGACCAGCGGATAGGCACCGTAGTGCGGCGGATCGGCCGAGTAGGTCTGCTCGTCGAGGATCAGCCAGCCCTTCCGGTCGGGCTGCTTCGTCGTAAAGATGCTCGAACGCGAGTGGTAACAGTCCTCGGCGACATAACGCTTGCCCAGCTTGTTGACGAGAATGCCCTTGATATGGCTCTCCGGCGGATAGAATGCCGCCGAGATGAGTGCGCCGTCCATGTGCTTCAAGACTCCGCCCGCCGCGAGCCCGAGCTGGTGCCCGGCACCGTCGTCGTTCGGCGTGTACTGGCGCGTGTAGCCGGGATCGAGGAGCTCGGGGAGGTACTTCTTCAGCATCTCTTCGTTCTCCGTGAACTGGCCCGCGGCGAGGATCACGGCGCGGCGTGCACGGACGTGGCCCTTCTCCTCGCCGAACACTCGGTAGCCAATGCCGATGATCCGGCCGTTCTCGCGCACGAGCTGGTGGACGTGGGCGTCGACGACGATCCGAACGCCGAGCGCCTTCGCTTTCGCGATCAGGATCTCCATCATCTTGGCACCGCCGAGCTCACCGACCTGGGCGACCTTGTGGCCGCGGGGTGCGGGCAGCGCCTTGTCCCGGAACGGGTAGACCTCTTCGTTGCCCGACCAGATGAGGCATTCGTCGGTCATCTGCAGGACGTGCTTGCCCTTGTACATCGTGTCGTTGAAGGGAACGCCGCGCGCGACGAGCCAGTCGAAATGGGCGACCGAATCCTCGCAGTACTTTCGGATCTTCTGCGCATCGGGCTCGGGGGTGTTCATCATCAGGTAGGTGAACATGTCCTCCACGGTGTCCTTGACGCCGACCGCCTTCTGGACGCGCGTGCCGCCGCCGAGATAGAGATGGCCCGCGGCAATCCCGGTCACACCGCCGCCGCCGCTCGCGCGCTCGAAGACGACGACATCGGCCCCCGCCTCCTTCGCCTCGATCGCAGCGCAGACCCCCGCGCAACCGAGCCCGACGATGACGACGTCGGCTTCGTCGCCCCACTCGGCAACCTGCTTCGCTTCGACCACTGCGTACTGCGTCTTGCTCATGTCTTCCTCTTG
>JANNQH010000787.1:0-4584 GCA_031400655.1 Deltaproteobacteria bacterium
TGGTGACCCGGGCGCGATTCGAACGCGCGACCCCCAGCTTCGGAGGCTGGTGCTCTATCCAGCTGAGCTACCGGGCCACGATCGGCGGGTTTGGCCGCGGACCATGTCGGGTCTCGCGGGAGCGAGACCCTTTCGAACGATCGACATCGACGGTTCCGAATCTGCCGTCGACGGGAGACTGGTGGGGCGTACTGGACTCGAACCAGTGACCCCCGCGGTGTGAACACGGTGCTCTACCAACTGAGCTAACGCCCCGGTCCCGCTCGGGATCTTTTGCCGGTCCAGGCCGAGCGTGGCGCCCGAGCGTCACGAGGACAAGGAGTCGGTCGGGATGCCCGCTCGACGAACGCGCAGGTTCTAGCGCGTCTCTTCGGCCTCCGCCGCCCCGACCCGGCGAGTCGGCTCGGGCTTCGGGCCCGGGCGGATCGCCTGGCGCTTGCCGGCCGCCCGGACGAAGGCTTCGAAGAGCGGGTGCGGGGCGAAGGGCTTGCTCTTGAATTCGGGATGGAACTGGGCGGCCACGAAGAACGGGTGGTTCGGGAGCTCGATGACTTCGGCGAGCCGGCCGTCGGGACTCGAGCCCGAGAAGACGAGGCCTGCGGCTTCGAGCTTCGCGCGGTAGGCGGGGTTGAACTCGTAGCGGTGGCGGTGGCGTTCACTGATCTGGGTCGAGCCGTAGATCTGGGCGACCTTCGAGCCGGGGACGAGCGAGCACGGGTAGGCACCGAGCCGCATCGTGGCGCCCTTCGCGGCGACGTCGCGCTGATCGGGCATGAAATCGATCACGGGGTGCGGCGTGTCGGGGTTGACCTCGGTCGAGTTCGCGCCCTCGAGGCCGGCGACGTTGCGGGCGTACTCGCAGCACGCGAGCTGCATGCCGAAGCAGATCCCGAGGAACGGGATGCCCTGCTCGCGGGCATGGCGGATCGCGCGGATCTTCCCTTCGACACCGCGGGCGCCGAAGCCGTGGGGGATCAAGATGCCGTCGAGGTGATCGAGGACATTCGTCAGATCCATCTTCTCCGAGTCGAAGTACTCGATCCGGACCTCGGCGGCGCAGGCGAAGCCGCCGTGGTAGAGGGCTTCATTCAAGCTCTTGTAGCTCTCGGTCAGATCGACGTATTTGCCGACCATGCCGATCGTGATGACCTTCTCGGGGTTGCGCTGGACGTTGTAGAGGCGCTCCCAATGGCGCAGGTCCGGACGGCCGGTCCACATGTTGAGGATCTGCGCGATCTTTTCGTCGAGGTTTTCTTTCGCGAAGGTGAGCGGAACCTCGTAGATCGAGTCGACGTCCTTCGCCGTGATGACGGCGTCTTCGTCGACGTTGCAAAAGAGCGCGATCTTGCTCTTGATCGCCTTCGACAGGAACCGGTCCGTTCGACACAAGATGATGTCGGGCGCGAGGCCGACCGACTGCAATTCCTTGACCGAATGCTGCACCGGCTTCGTCTTGACCTCGCCCGCCGTCGATTGATAGAGCACGGGCGCGACATGGATGAAGCAGCAGTTCTCGCGGCCGGCATCGGCGCGAAACTGGCGGATCGCTTCGAGAAAGGGCAGCGATTCGATGTCACCCACGGTGCCCCCGATCTCGACCAGGATGACGTCGACGTCCTGGCTGGCGCGCCGGATCGCTTCCTTGATGGCGTCGGTCACGTGGGGGATGACCTGGACGGTGCCGCCGAGATAGTCGCCGCGGCGCTCGCGGGAGAGGACCGTGTCGTAGATCTTGCCGGCGGTCATGTTGTTGACCTTGCCGAGGCGGGTCGTGGTGAAGCGTTCATAATGACCGAGATCGAGGTCGGTCTCGGCGCCGTCTTCCGTGACGTAGACCTCGCCGTGCTGGAACGGATTCATCGTCCCGGGATCGACGTTGAGGTACGGGTCGAGCTTCAGGAACGTGACCCGGAGACTGCGCGCTTCGAGCAGAGCCCCGATCGAGGCGGAAGCGAGGCCCTTGCCGAGCGACGACATCACGCCGCCCGTCACGAAGATGTACTTGGTCGGTCGCGGACTCATGCTGGCTCCCCTCTCTTCGCGCCTCTGATCGCCCATTTTGCTGCACGCCCTTCACCGCGTTCGCTCTTCCTCACCAGAACCATGCTCGCTGGATCCGCTGTTGCCGATCCCGCTGCTGTCGATCCCGCCTAACGCACCGCGGCCGCCTCTCGCCCCGCGAGCCCGTCCTCGATCCGGATCCGCTGGATCGGCACGAGCGGCTCCGGCAGCGCGCGCGGGTCGAAGAATCCGATCTCGAGGGTCTCTTCCGGCGTCGTCGCCCTGCCCGCGGCCAGTGCCCGCGCCTCGAAGCAGAGATTCACGACATGGATCCGCCGGTCGCCCCCGCTCTTTCCTTCACTCTTTCTCTGCCCCTTCGTCTGACCCTTCGTCTGACCATAGTCGACGACCTGGCTCGCCGGATCGGAGTAGACCCCGACCAGCCGCCCGACCTCGACCTCGTAGCCCGTCTCCTCCGCGACCTCGCGCCGGGCCGCCGCAACGACCGATTCACCGATCTCGACGAACCCGCCCGGCAGGCTCCAGAACCCGTTGTCCGAGCGGCGCATCAACAGCAATTCCCGCCCGCGGTAGACCAGGGCGGAGACCGACAATCCCAGCTCGGTCGGATCCTCGGCGAAATAACGAGTCATCGGGGAAGCTCCGCCGGCCGCTGCACAGGAGCGGAGCCAATCGAAAGTGCGCCTATCCCGGCGCGTGTCCGCGTCGCAGCGAGTACCTCGCTGCCAATTCGTTGTCGCGTCACACCTGCTTCGACCGGGGGGGGTCCGGTTGTGTATAGCCCGGTCCCGCGGAGGGCGTCAAACAATCGACGCTCGGGCGCTTCCCAGCCGCAGCCCCGAACGAAAACGGCCCACTCGGATCTCTCCGAGCGGGCCGTCGTCAATCGATTCCGGAAGGATTTAACGCTTCGAGAACTGGAAGCGCGCGCGCGCGCCCTTCTGGCCGTACTTCTTGCGTTCCTTCTTGCGCGGGTCGCGCGTCAGGTAGCCGGCGCGCTTGAGCGTGGGCCGCGAGGCGGGATCGAGCTTCTCGATTGCGCGGGCGATGCCGTGGCGCAGCGCTCCGGCCTGGCCCGACGTTCCGCCGCCGTCGATGTTGGCTTCGATGTCGTAGCGGCCGAGGGTCTCCGTCTTTTCGAAGGGCCCGCGCACCACGATCTGGAGCGCCTCGCGCGGAAAGTATTCGTCGAGGTTGCGGCCGTTCACGCGGATCATGCCCGTACCGGGCTTCAAGCGGATGCGCGCCACCGAGGTCTTGCGCTTGCCGGTCGCCGTGATGATGAACGAGGGACTAGCCAACGGGGAGAACCTCCGGTTGCTGAGAAGCGTGGGGATGCTCGGGGCCGGCGTACACGCGCAGCTTCGAGAGCATCTGACGCCCGAGGTGGTTCTTGGGCAGCATGCCTGCCACGGCCGAGCGCACGACGCGATCGGAGTGGGCCGAGGCGAGCAGCTTGTCGGCCGTGATCGATTTGACGCCGCCCATGTAGCCCGTGTGGCGGGCGTAGACCTTCTGCTCGCGCTTGCGGCCGGTCAGGGCGATCTTCTCGGCGTTCACGATGATGACGTGGTCGCCAGTGTCGGTGTGGGGCGTGAAGGAAGGCTTGTGCTTCCCGCGCAGGATCGTCGCTACGCGCGTCGCCAGGCGACCGAGGATCAGGTCCTCCGCGTCGACGACGTACCAGCGACGTTCGATCTGGTCGGCGGTGACGCTGCGGGTCGCCGCAAAAGCTCGCTTGGGCATCTCGAGTGATCTACTCCTCGCCAGCGCCCGAGGCGGCGGCGTTCAAACAGCGTGCGTCCCAGAATCGGGTGGACGGACGGATCCCCAGGCCCCGGCCGGGGCCCTCGGGAACGCGCATGTTTACCCGACGGGACTGCGGTCGTCAATCGCGGAAAAGAACGTCCTCGCATTCGAACGTGAGCTTGCCAGGATCGGCGCGTCAGGTCGCCGAGTCACCTGTCTAGGACCCCACGGGAGCCGGCCCATCTCCGGGCTCTCCGTCCGTCGAATCCCAGACTCGGGCCAGCGTGAGCCCGTGCGCCGGCGCGGTCGGCCCGGCCCGGGCGCGGTCGCGGGACGCGAGAATCCGGCCTGCTTCCGCGACCTCGAAGCGCCCCCGCCCGACCTCGATCAGGGTCCCGGCAAGATTGCGCACCATGTGGCGCAGGAAGCCCTCTCCCAGCACATCGACGCTGATCTCGTCGCCTGCCCTGCCCCCGATCTCGATCGCCCGGATCGTCCGCACACTCGTCTTCGCCGAAGACCCGGCCGCCCGCAGCGCGCTGAAGTCGTGGGTCCCGACGAAGACCGCAGCCGCACTCCGCATCCGGTCGACAGCGAGCCGCTCCGGGATCCACGCGAAGCGCCCCGCCCGCAGCGGCGACCGGACCGCGCCATTCCAGATCCGATAGCGGTAGAGCTTGGCGCGCGCCGTGTCCGTCGCATGCCACCCGGGCGCGACCTCGGACACACTCGTCACGGCGACGTCCGGGGGCAGCCGCGCGTTGAGGGCCCGCACGAGCGCCGGGCCAGCGAGAGCCCGATCGAGCTCGACGC
>JANNQH010000788.1:0-20170 GCA_031400655.1 Deltaproteobacteria bacterium
GGGCTCGCCCGGTCGTCGGGCAGCGCTAACTGCGCGAGATTACGCGACGTTTTTGGGCGACGCCAGCGTTGAGGAGCGGCTCGCCCGAGCGCTACGAGCGCTCGATCCGCTCGGTCTCGCCTGCCTCGACGAGCTGGCCCGTGCGGCGGGCCTCGGCCTCCGCCCGGCGCAGATAACGCGCCGAGAGGGTCGCCGCAGACTCGCCCTCGCCCCGGGCGAGCCGGCGCACCGCAAGCCGCCCCACCCAGTCCGCTCGGGGCCCCGCCTCCGGACCCTCGACACAGGCCTCGAAGCGGAGCCCGGCGCCCTCGAAGACGCCGCGCCAAGCGACGGACTCGGGCGAGACCCCGACGACCGCCCGCGGCAGATCCGCCACCAGACGCGACGGTGCATACAGGCCCTCGACCAGCGTCGAGACCGGCAGCCCGCCCGGCGCATGCGCGCCGCGCCAAGCCCCCGCATACCACTCGCCCCGGCGCGCATCGAGCAGCGCCAGGACTTCCCGGCCCGCGCCCGCGGCGTCCGAGCCGAGAGACGTCTCGCCCTCGAGCACGGCAAGCGCCATCGCCTCGAGCGTCGAGATGCCGATCGCCGGAATGTCGCGTCCGAATGCCAGGCCCTTGAGCGTCGCGAGGCCGATGCGCAGGCTCGTGAACGAGCCGGGACCCGCTGAGATCGCCAGCGCATCGAGCTGCGCCAGCGTGATGCCCGCCGCGCGGAGCGTCTGGTCGATCACGGGGAGCAGCGCCGCAGAGTGCTGGCGGGCGCCGGCGTGCTCCCGCAGCGCGACGACTTCTCCGGCTTCGAGCAGCGCGACGGAGAGCCGGTCCGTGGCGGACTCGATCGCGAGGAGCTGGCGCGGGGGATTGAGCGTCAGAACGAGCTGCTCGAGAGCCAGTCGACGAAGCGGAGCCAGAAGGGAGTGAGATCATTCCAGAAGGCCCGCCCCATCAGCATCACGATCAGCGCGAAGCCCAGCGAGGTCGCGAACTCCCGCGTTCGGACCGAGAGCGGCGAACGTTTGATGCCCTCGATCGCGTAGAGCACCGCCTGCCCGCCATCGAGAATCGGAATCGGCAACAGGTTCAGGAAGCCCAGATTGATGCTGATCACCATCATCATCGAGAGATAGTCGAGCCAGCCTTGATCGAGGGATTTGCGCGCGATGCGGGCGATCCCGATCGGGCCGGCCAGCTTGTCGGTGCCGACCTCGCCGGTGAAGAGCTTGCCGAGACCTTCGAGATAGTCGGTCGTCATCGACCAGGCCATCTCGACGGCTCGCGGGACGGATTCGATCGGATTGCGCAGCTGCTGTTTGTCGAGGGCACCGGGCAAGGTCGACAGCGCCGCCCCGAGACCGATCTGATAGACCTTCTCTTCCAGTCCTTCGATCTCGTAGAGCCCGGGGACGACCTCCTCCTGGGCCGCGAGGCGGACGTGGCCGACCCGGCCGACCCGGGAGTAGGTGATCTCGAACTCGCGGCCACCGCTCGTCTGGACGAACGAGACGAAGCTCTCGAAGCTGCCGATCGGATTGCCGTCGACGAACAGCACGAGGTCGTTCGCCTCGAGTCCGGCCTGGGCTGCCGGCTTGTCAGGGGCGACATAGCCGACGAGGATCGTCGCCGGAATCAGGCCCAGCGCTTCGAGCTCGGATTCGAGCGGGAGGGCGACCTTCCGTTTCTCCGGCTCGGGCAGCGGGACAGGCGCCTGGGCTGGCGGATTCGCGGTGGTGGTGGTGGTCGCAGTGGCGGGCGCGGCGGGCGGACTCGCCGCCGGCGCTCGTTCGATATCCCACACGACCTGCGAGAGCCCGTTCGCTCGCGCCGCCGCGACGGCCTTCGCGTGGGCCGTGCGCAGACCTTCCCAATCCTCGATCTCCGCCTCGTCGACACGGACGACGAGATCGCCGGAGCGAAGCCCCGCGGCGACGGCCAGGCTCTTGGCATCCGGCACGCCGAGCAGCGCCGCCTGGCGCCGATTGCTGATTCCGATCCAGCCCATGTCGACGACGGCGCCGAAGCGGTCGCGGGCTTTCTGCGTCGCGAGCGGCACCTCGAGCGTGCGGCGCGCACCGTCGCGCTCGATCTCGATCGCAGCAGTACCGGGCGCGGTCCGCTCGCGCAGGGGCAGGATGACCTCGTCCCACCACGCGACCTCGTCGCCGTCGAGTCTCACGACTCGATCGCCGACCTCGAGGCCTGCCGCCAACGCCGGTGAATTCGCTTCGACCGTGCCGATCACCGCGGCCGGCCGCGGGAAGCCGACCCAGAGAATTCCAACCAGGCACACGATCGGGAGCAGCAGGTTCATCGCCGGTCCCGCGAAGACGACCGCGAGCTTCTGCCAGACGGATTTCGCATCGAGTGATTCTTCGGGGCGCGCGTCCAGCGGCACGCCCAGCGCCTCGGCGTCGTCCCCCGGCATCGTCTCGCCGAGCATGCGGACGAAGCCGCCGAGGGGAATCCAGCCGATCACGTACTCGGTGCCGTTTCTCGTCCAGCGCGCGCGCAGGTTGCCGATCCCGATCGGCGCACCGAAGCCGATCGAGAACTTCAGCACACGCACGCCGCAGGCCTTCGCCACCAGGAAATGGCCGAGCTCGTGGACGACGATCAGGATGCCGAGCATCGGGATCACGGCGACGAGGGTGTCGACGAACGGCATCAGCGCCCCTCGCGCAGCGCGAGCCAGCGATTCGCTGCGTCCCGCGCCCCGGCGTCGGCCGCCCGCACCGCGACGAGATCCGAGACGCTCTCGCCCGCGTGGGAGGCGAGATGCTCCTCGAGCACCGTCCCGTTCAGGGCCGCGATCTCACTGAAGCCGATGCGACCCGCCAGGAACGCCTCGACGGCGACCTCGTTCGCGGCGTTCAGGACCGCCGGCGCCGCTTCGCTCCCGCGCACGGCGCGGTAGGCGAGATCGAGACACGGGAAGCGCTTGCGGTCCGGAGCCTCGAAATCGAGGCGCGCGATCTCGACGAGATCAAGCCGCGGGAGATCGAGGTCGACGCGCTCGGGATGCGCGAGGGCCACAGCGATCGGCACCCGCATGTCGGGCAGCCCGAGCTGGGCCAGCACCGAGCGGTCCCGGAACTCGACCAGCGAGTGGACGATGGATTGCGGATGCACGACGACGTCGACCCGCTCGGCGGGAACGTCGAAGAGCCAGCGCGCCTCGATCACCTCGAGCCCTTTGTTCATCAGGCTCGCCGAATCGATCGAGATCTTCTCCCCCATCGACCATTTGGGATGCGCGAGGGCCTGCTCGATCCGGGCCTCGCCGATCGCTTCCGCGGACCAGGTCCGGAAGGGGCCCCCCGAGCAGGTGAGGATCAGTCGCTCGATCTGGTCGGGCTGGCTGCCCGCCAAACACTGGAAGATCGCGCTGTGCTCGGAGTCGATCGGGATGATCGGGACGCCGCGGGACGCCGCCTCGCGCCGCACGAGCGCGCCGGCCATCACCATCACTTCCTTGTTGGCGAGGCCGATCGCACGCCCCGCGCGAATCGCCGCGAGCACCGGCTCGAGCCCCACCGCCCCGACAAGCGCCGCCACCACGAGCTCGGCGGGCGCCGTCGCGACCGCTTCGAGTCCGGCGTCACCCGCCACGACTTCGACCGACGGGCCGAGGGCCGCCCGCACCGCCGCGATCTCCGCGGGATCGGCCACCGATACGAGCTGCGGACGAAAAAGCCGCGCCTGCTCGACGAGCCGCTCGACCCGGCGCCCCGCCGCCAGCGCCACGACGAGGAATCGCTCCGGATGCCGCGCCACGACGTCGAGCGTCTGCTCGCCGACGCTGCCCGTACTGCCGAGAATCGCGATGCGCTTCATCCCTGCTGGACCTGCTCGCTGGTCAGGCCGAAGCGTCGCTCGCGGTGTTGATAGTCGAGCAGCGCCGCCTCGAAGTCCGGCCGGCGAAAATCCGGCCACATGCGCTCCGAGAGATGGATCTCGGCGTAGGCGATCTGCCAGAGCAGGAAATTCGAGACACGCTGCTCCCCGCCCGTGCGGATCAGCAGGTCGGGATCCGGCAGATCGGCGGCATAGAGATAGGCGGCGAAGCCCTTCTCATCGAGGCTCTCGGGATCGAGCTTGCCCTGCTCCGCGTCCCGCGCGATCCGGCGCGCGGCGTCGACGATCTCCGCGCGGCCTCCATAGGAAAGTGCGAAGACGACCTGCATCCCGCGGTTCTCCGCCGTACGGGCGACCGCGCGCTCGACGGCGCGGCGGGTCGACGCGGGCAGACGTTCGAGGCGGCCGATCGTGCGCACGCGGCCGTCGTGCTGCATCACCTCGTCGAGCTCTTTCTCGAGATACTCCTCGAGCAGGCTCATCAGGACCGAGACTTCGCCGCGCGGTCGGTTCCAGTTCTCGATCGAGAAGGCATACAGCGTCAGCACCTCGACCCCATAATCCCGCGCCGCGCGAATCACCTCGCGCACCGACTGGATGCCCGCGCGGTGTCCCGCGTTGCGTCCCTGACCGCGAGCGGTCGCCCAGCGTCCGTTGCCGTCCATGATGATGGCAACGTGGCGCGGGACCCGGGCCTGCATGATCTCGGGATTATTCACAACTAGACCTCGAGGACGTCCTTTTCCTTCTGGGCGGTGAGCTCGTCGATCTTCTTGCCGTGATCGTCGGTCAGGTCCTGGACCCGCTTCTCGGCGCGGTGGCGATCGTCCTTCGAGAGGCCGTCGTCCTCGAGATCCTTGAGCAGAGCCAAGGCGTCGCGGCGGGCGTCCCGGACCCTGACCTTGTGCTCTTCGGCGATCGTCTTCACCTGCTTCACGAGGTTCTTGCGGCGCTCCTCCGTGAGCGGCGGAATTGCGAGCCGGATCACCTTGCCGTCGTTGCTCGGGCTGATCCCGAGATTCGCGGCATGGATCGCCTTCTCGATCGCCGAGATCGCCGACTTGTCGAAGGGCGAGACGACGATCATGCGCGGATCGGGGGCGGCGAGCGTCGCCAGCTGGTTCAGCGGGGTCGCTGACCCGAAATACTCCGCCGTGAGACCGTCGAGCAGGCTCGTGCTGGCGCGGCCGGTGCGGACCTTCTTCAGCTCCTTGCGGAAGTGCTCGATCGATTTCTCCATCGAATCCCGCGCCTCTTCGAGCAGGGCATTCACGTCTGCTTCGTCTGCCATCGAGAGTCCCCTTATTTGAGCGTGATGCTTGAGGGTGATCTTTACGTGTCGTCGTGAAGCGAGGCTCGAAGCGGCATTCGCGCGACGAATCGCCGCCCCGCCCTACGGTTCGTTTCGTGGCCGGCCGACGATCGTGCCGACCCGCTCGCCACGCACGGCCTTCATGATGTTGCCCCGCACGCGCATGTCGAAGAGATGGATCGGCAGGTCGTTCTCGCGGCACAAGGCGATCGCGGTCTGATCCATGAAGCGCAGGTCGCGCTGGAGCGCCTCGGCGAAGGAGAGCTCCTCGTAGCGCTGGGCGTTCGGATCCTTGTGCGGATCTGCGCTGTAGACGCCGTCGACCTGGGTCGCCTTCATCACGACTTCCGCCTGGACTTCGGCTGCGCGCAGCGCCGCGGCGGTGTCGGTCGTGAAGTAGGGATTGCCGGTGCCGGCCGCGAAGATCACGATCCGGCCCTTCTCCATGTGGCGCATCGCGCGCCGCCGGATGTAGGGCTCGGCGACCTGGGCGATCACGATCGCCGTCTGGACGCGGGTGGCGACGCCCTGCTTCTCGAGGGAGTCCTGCAGGGCCATCGCGTTGATCACGCTGGCGAGCATGCCCATGTAGTCGGCCTGGGCGCGGTCCATGCCCTGGGCGGCCGCGGTCATGCCGCGGATGATATTGCCGCCGCCGATCACGATGCAGATCTCGGTGCCGAGCTCGTGCACCTCGCGCACCTGCGCTGCAATGTCGTTGATGAGTCCCGGATGGATCCCGAAACCGTCGTCGCCGGCGAGCCCCTCGCCGGAGAGTTTCAAGAGGATCCTCCGGTACCCTGTCGCCACTAGGAAGCGGCCTCTCCCAGCTTGAACCGGACGAAGGATTTCACGCTCACCGCGCCTCCCGCCGCCTTGCCCGCCTTCGCAAGCAGGTCGCGCACGGACGTATCGGGATCCTTCACGAAGCCCTGGGCCAGCAGGCAGTTCTCCGCGAAGAACTTGTTCATGCGACCGTCGACCATCTTCTCGACGACGTTCGCGGGCTTCCCGCTCTCGAGGGCCTGGTTGGTCAGGATCTTGCGCTCCGTCTCGATCACCGAGGCCGGCACATCGCCGCGATCGATCGCGATCGGCGTCGGATCATGGGCCGCGACGTGCATCGCGATTTCCTTGGCGACCGCTTCGACCTCGTGCCCGGAAAGGCCCGTCTCGAGCGCGACGAGCACGCCGAGCTTGCCGCCGCCGTGGACATAGCCGCCGGTAACTCCCTTCACGTCGACTGCCGCCACGCGCTTCAGCTGGATGTTCTCGCCCATCTTCATGCCCGCCGCCTTGACGACGTCGTCGATCGTCGAGCCGCCGAGCGGAAGCGCCAGGGCCGCATTCGCATCGGATACGCCCGACGCCTGCAGGCAGGCCTTCGCGATCGAATCCGCGAGTCCCTGGAAATCGGGTGTCTTGGCGACGAAATCCGTCTCGCAACCGAGCTCGATCAGAGCGCCGCGCCCGCCCTTCGAAGCGAACACGACGGCGCCCTCGCTCGTCTCGCGGCCGGAACGCTTACCCGCCTTGGCGAGACCGCGCTCGCGCAGCAGCTCGCGCGCGCGCTCCACGTCGCCGCCAGCATCCGCCAGCGCGCGCTTGCAGTCCATCATCCCCGCGCCGCTGGAATCACGCAGCGCCTTCACATCGCCTGCAGATACCTCTGCCACAGTCCTCTTCTCCTGGATCGGAAGTACCAATCCCACCAGCGCGCGAGCGCTGTTCTGATCAGGCCTGACCGCCGTCGCCGCTCGGGCCCGGGGTGGACGGCTTGTCCGCGTCGTCGCCGCCCTTGCCTCCGGCACCATGTCCGCCGGCCGAATAGCTGCGGCCGCCGCCCGCTCCGCCGGAGCCCTGGCCCCGACCGCGGCGCGGCGCCTGCTTGATCTCGACCACGCGCCGACCCGTCTTCGCCGACAGGTCGAGCTTCTCGCTTTGGGGCGTGTCGCGCCGCTGTGCGACGAGCTCGGCCTGATGTCGCTCGTAGCCCGAGAGGCAGGAGTTCGCGACGGCCGTGCAGTAGAGATCGATCGCGCGAATCGCGTCGTCGTTGCCGGGCACCAGGAAGTCGATGTCACGCGGGCTGCAATTCGAGTCGACTACGCCCACGATCGGGATGCACAGGCGCTTCGCCTCCTGGACCGCGATCGATTCCTTGCCGACGTCGATCACGAACAGCGCACTCGGGAGCCGCTCCATCCTGCGGATGCCCTCGAGCGACTTCGCGTACTTCTCCGTCGCGCGCGAGACCGCAGCGAGCTCCTTCTTCGAGAGCTCGGCCTTCTTGTCCTCGGAGCCCAGGATCTCGAGATTCTGGTTGTAGCGGTCGATCGATTTCCGGACCGTCTTCCAGTTCGTGAGCATGCCGCCGAGCCAGCGGTTGTTCACGTAGTACTGCCTCGAGCGGAGCGCCTCGGTCATGATCGGCGCCGCCGCTTGCCGCTTCGTCCCGACGAAGAGCACACTGCCGCCCGCGGCGGTCGTGTCGCCCAGGAAGTCGAGAGCCTCTTCGAGCAGGGGGAGAGTCTGATCGAGGTCCAGAATATGGGTGCCATTGCGCTCTCCAAAAATGTACGAGCGCATCAACGGGTTCCAGCGCCCGGGCTGGTGGCCGTAGTGGACACCGGCCTCGAAGAGCGAGCGGATCGAGAGATCCTGCTCCTTCATCACGAGGCCCATCTCACCCGGCGCCCCTCCTTTTGAAGAGGCGCGGGCGGCGGCGGGAGCAGCGGGCTGGGCACGGTAAGCGGACGGGGTCTCGGCCTCGATAGGGGCCGGCGTATCGGACATGGATCTCTCCTTCGCGGTTATGCCTCCGCTCCGAGCCGTCCTGTCCCCGACCTGGTGCGCCTGGATCTACGTCTGCGACTGTCCACCGGGTGTTCCGGTAGGGGTCGAGGCGAAGATCCGATGCGCTCCAGGCACCGCCGGGGTGACTCGGAACGTGTGATTTGGCGGCTGTTTAGCAGACGACGATCGCCCACACCACGGACCGGACCGCCCGTTCCGGACCCGGCTGGACCCGGCCGCAGGGCTTCCGCTCTTCTCGGGTCATCTCAGGTCGTGTAGTCGGCGTTGACCCGGATGTACTCGTAGGTCAGGTCACAGCTGAAGAGCCGAGCCTCGCCGGGACCCCGGCCGAGATCGACCCGGATCTCGATCTCCTCGGCCCGGAGCGCCGCCTCAGCCCGTTTTGCGGGCCGCGGGCCCCGCCGAGCGACCGCGGGTGAAGACGGGGACGCCGCCCACCCGGATCTGCGTGCGCTCGGGATGCCAGGCGATCCGCGCGGCACCGATCGTCTGGAGGATGCGGCCCCAGTTCGGGTCGCCGCCGAAGACCGCGGTCTTGACCAGCATCGAGTTCCCGATCCGGCGCGCCGCGCGATCGGCCTCGCTGGCCGAGCGGGCACCCCGGACGTCGACCAGCAGGAGCTTGGTCGCCCCCTCGCCGTCTCGCGCGAGCTGCCGCACGAGGTCTTCACATACGGCCCGCAGCGCCGCCTCGAACTGGGCCGCCGCCGCCGTGCCCGGGCGCAGCGTCGTCCGCATCGCCCTTCCGCTCGCGAATAACATCACCGAGTCCGAGGTCGAGGTCTCGCCGTCGACCGAGAGCCGATTGAAGGTCGCGTCGACGACCCGGCGGAGCAGCTTGCGAAGCAGCGCCGGCGAGACCTTCGCATCGGTCGTGAGGAACGAGAGCATCGTCGCCATGTTCGGCTCGATCATGCCCGCGCCCTTCGCGATCCCCTGGAGTGTCACCATCTCGCCACCGATTCGGACCTGCGCGGAGGCGAGCTTCGCGAAGGTGTCGGTCGTGCGGATCGCTTCGGCGGCCTCGGCCATCCCATCCGGAGAGAGCGCCGCAACGGCCTTCGGAATTCCGACCTTCAGGATTTCGAGCGGGAGGGGCTGGCCGATGACCCCGGTCGAGGCGATCAGCACGTCGCTCTCTTCACAGCCGATCGCCTTCGCCGCCTGGCGCGCCATGCTGTGTGCATCGCGGATCCCGCGTGCCCCCATCGCGACGTTCGAGCAGCCGCTGTTGATGACGACGCCCCGGGCGCGGCCCCGCTTGACCCGGGCCCGCGAGACCTCGACGGGCGCGCCGACGACGCTCGAGCGCGTGAAGACGGCGGCGACGTTCGCCAGCTCGTCGCACACGATCACTGCCAGATCTTTCGCCTGCGCCTTGATGCCCGCATGGATGCCGGCCGCGCGAAAGCCCGCCACCGGCCGGGCAAGGCGTTCCACCTTCACGCGTGCCACGCCTTCACACTCCCCACGGCCTTCCACTCCCCAAAGAAAGCCGGCTCTGCCCGCCCCGATCGTTCACGCGCCGCAGCATTTCTTGTGTTTCTTGCCACTGCCGCAGGGACACGGATCGTTGCGTCCCACCTTCGCGACCGCCCCCGGATTCGAGAGCCCGGCCGCCGACGCCGAAGATCGGAAGACCGCCGAGCCCGGCGCCGTCTCCCCCGCTGCGGCAGGCGCACCCTCGCGCGCGGCCGCAGTCTGTCCCGCTGCGCTCCCGGCCGCGGCCGGCGCCGACTCGACGCGCCTTGCCGAGGAAGACGACGCGGGCCTGTCCGCGATCCGGTCCGAGGATGCAGGCGCTACGGCGGGCCGCGGATAGCCGAAGCGGTAGACGAAGCCCGCGAAGGTGTCGTCGATGCGCTGCTCCATCTCGCCGAACAGGGCGAAGCCCTCGCGCTGGTATTCGATCTTCGGATCGCGCTGGGCGTACCCGCGCAGATTGATCGACTCGCGCAGGCCATCCATCGTGCGCAGGTGGCCCTTCCACTGGGAGTCGAGGATCTGGAGCTGCAGATCCCGGGTGATGTCGTCGAAGCTCGGGTAGTTCGCGAAGGCGGCGTAGGTCTCGTGCTTGAGCACACGTCCCTCTGCGCGCTTCGCCTCGAGCAGCAGGCCCAGGCGCTCGACGATCGCGTGGCCCAGGGCGTCGCGGTCTCGCTGGCGATCGCCCGTGTCGCTGCGGAAAGGCGGCTCCTCGACCGAGAGCGCGATGCCGAACTGGGCCTCGAGGGCGTGGGCCATTTCGACGTAGTCGTCGTTCCCCGGCTCACCGCGCTGGGGCCAGAGCCGACCGAGCAGCCCCACGACGAAGCCTTCGATGCAGGCGTCGATCTCCGCGCGCAGCACCTCGCCCTCGGCCGACATGGCGGTGAGTCGGCGTGCGTAGAACGCCTGGCGCTGTTTGTTCATCACGTTGTCGTAGTCGAGCAGGTGCTTGCGGATGTCGAAGTTGCGCCCTTCGACCTTCTTTTGCGCGCCCTCGATCACGCGCGAGAGCATGCGATTCTCGATCGCCTCGCCCTCCTGCACGCCGACGCGATCCCACCAGAGCTTGACCCGGTCTGCCTCGAAGATGCGCAGCAGATCGTCTTCGAGCGAGAGGAAGAACTGGGACGATCCCGGATCGCCCTGGCGACCCGAGCGGCCGCGGAGCTGATTGTCGATCCGGCGGCTCTCGTGGCGCTCGGTGCCGAGGATGTGGAGCCCGCCTGCTGTCAGGACCTCTTCGCGCTCGGCCGCACACTGGCTCTCGAAACGGGCGAAGAGCGCCTCGAACTCGGGATGGCTCCGGTCGTGGCCGCATTGCTGGAGCGCCATCTGCTCGGGGTTGCCGCCGAGCACGATGTCGGTGCCGCGACCGGCCATGTTGGTCGAGATCGTGATCGCGTTCTTGCGGCCCGCCTGGGCCACGATCTCGCTCTCGAGCTCATGCTTCTTGGCGTTCAGCACGGTGTGCTTCAAGCCGGCCCGCGTCAGCTTGCTCGAGAGCATCTCCGAGGTCTCGATCGAGATCGTGCCGACGAGCACCGGTTGACCCGCTTCGTGGCGCGTCTTCAGCTCATCGATGACCGCGTTGAACTTCTCCTTCTTGGTCTTGAAGACGACGTCCGCGTGGTCGTGGCGCACCATCGGCCGGTTCGTCGGCATGATCGAGACGTCGAGGTCGTAGATCTTCGCGAACTCTTCGGCCTCGGTGTCCGCCGTGCCCGTCATGCCGGAGAGCTTGTCGTACATGCGGAAGTAGTTCTGGAACGTGATCGACGCGAGGGTCTGGTTCTCGCTGCGGACCTGGATGCCCTCTTTGGCCTCGACCGCTTGATGAAGACCGTCGGACCAGCGCCGTCCCGGCATCAGCCGGCCCGTGTGCTCGTCGACGATCACGACCTCTTTCTGGCCGTCGTCGCCCTGGCGCACGACGTAGTCGACGTCGACGCGCTTCAGCCCGTGGGCCGAGAGCGCCTGCTGGAGCGCGTGCAGGACCGGCAGCATGCCGGGGTCGAACAGATTGTCGACGCGCAGCATCGACTCGCATTTGTGGACACCCTGCTCGGTGAAGGTCGCCGAATGGGACTTCTCATCGACCCAGTAGTCGCCGGTCTCTTCGATTCCCTTCGAGGCCTCGGCCGCCGTCCCTTTCTGGAGCGAGGGGATCAGGCGGTTCGCGATCGTGTAGATCTGGGTGTTCTGCTCGGACGGGCCCGCGATGATGAGGGGCGTCCTCGCCTCGTCGATCAGGATCGAGTCGACCTCGTCGACGATCGCGTAGTGAAGCTCCCGCTGGACGCACGACGCGAGCGAGAACTTCATGTTGTCGCGCAGGTAGTCGAACCCAAGCTCATTGTTGGTGCAGTAGGTGATGTCCGCGCGGTAGGCGGACTGGCGCTGGGCGTCCGTGAGTCCGTGGACGATCGAGCCGACCTCGAGGCCGAGGAAGCGGTGGACCTGGCCCATCCACTCGGCGTCGCGTTTGGCGAGGAAGTCGTTGACGGTGACCACGTGGACGCCGCGACCGGTCAGGCCGTTCAGGTAGGAGGGCAGCGTCGCGACCAGGGTCTTGCCCTCGCCGGTCTTCATCTCGGCGATGCGGCCCTGGTGGAGGATGATCCCGCCGATCAGCTGGACGTCGTAGTGGCGCTGGCCGAGGGTCCGCTTCGAAGCCTCGCGCACCGTCGCGAAGGCCTCGGGCAGCAGATCGTCGAGGGGCTCACCGCGCTCGAGGCGCTCCCGGAAGACGGCGGTCCGACCGCGCAGGTCCGCATCGGAGAGCCGCGAGAGCTCGCCTTCGAAGTTGTTGGTGCGGTCGACGATCGGGAACAGGCGCTTGATCGCGCGGTCGTTCGCGGTGCCGAGGATCTTGCTGAGAATGCGCTGCATCGGCCCGATCCGGATCCGACAAGTCTCCCCGAGCCCCCCGACGCGATTTCGACGCGGTTTTCACGCGGTCTCTACGCGAAGATCGAAGGCTTGGGCGCTGCCGAAGGTCTTGGGGGTCTTCGAACGGGCCCGAGCGTAGGAGACGCGTCCGTGGGCAGCAATCGCGCGGGGGCGGAGTCCTCCGGGGCGGGCGCAGCCGAGCGGTCCGGGACCGATGGGCGGCGAACCGATCAATCGAAGATGTAGTCGAGGGGATTGCGAGGAACGCCGTTCACTTCGATGACGTAGTGGAGATGGGGACCGGTACTGCGGCCGGTGCTCCCGATGCTGGCGATCCGCTGGCCCCGTTCGACCGTCTCACCCGGCTTCACGAAGATCTCTCGGGTATGGCCGTACATCGTCTTGACACCGAAGCCGTGATCGATGACGAGCGCACGACCCAGCGGGCCCTTGCTACCGACGAAGGTCGCGCGGCCGCGGGCCGGGGCGACGATCGGCGTCCCGCTCGCGGCGGCGATGTCGAGGCCTGCGTGCATCTGGCGGCGGCCCGTGAAGGGCGAGATGCGCGCGCCGAAGCGCGAGGTGAGCCAGCCCCTCGAGGGCCAGACCGAGGGGCTCGAGGCGAGCTTGTCCTGTTTGTCCTCGAGCTGGTCGAGCAGGTGGGCGAGGGATTCGACTCGCTCCTCGGCGTCGGCGCCGAGATGCGTAGCCCGCGCGTCGAGCGTGCCGAGCCATTCGCCTTCTGCGCCGCTCGCCACACCCGACGAAAGCTCTTGGTCGTCGCCGCCCTGCCCCGTGTACGGCGAGTCCATCGGCAGCGCCGATTCCGGATCTCCCACCTCCGGGTGCGTTCGCTCGGCGCCGACCGGGATCGCCTCTTCCTCGATCGACTGCTCCCCGCCGACGCCGACCGCGCCCGGGAGGTTCGCGATGATGCGGACCTTGCGCTCCAGGTCCGCGACCTTCGAGAGCTTGGTATCGACCTCCTGGATGCGCGAGCGGAACGCGGCGATCTGCTCGCGCTGCGCGCCGGCCTCGCTGCGCAGGTCCTCGAGCTCGGCCGTGTCCCCACGCAACCGGAAGTAGTCGAAGCCCATCAGGCCGACGACGACGGCCGCAACGCCTGCCGCGATCGCGGCGCGCCGGACCCAGAATTTGGGAATCGTAAGCTGCACGGGTCGTGCGTGCGCGTCTTTCAGCCAGATCAGCTTGTAGGCTTCCATCGACCCTCCATGCTCGCCAAGCGTGGGTCGCGGCGACCAGGCCGCGCCTCGCGTTCGTCCGTGTCGTTCTCTCAGTCGGGGAGGCTGACTCCGATGCGCAGCTTTCCCATCTGGATCTCGTCGTCGCTCTTCAGTGTATGGCGCGAGATGCGCGCGCCGTTGACGAGGGTGCCGTTGGTGCTGCCCAGGTCCTCGACGAAAAATCTTTCACCATCGAAGCCAAGCGCCGCGTGGGCGCGGGAGATCGTCGCTTCGGCGAGCGCGAGGTCGGCTTTGCGGCCGCGCCCGATCACGATCCGATCGCGGTCGATCGCGACCTCGAGCCCCTCGTAGAAGCCCGATCGCACGATCGCCATCGCTCCGGTCGGTGGCCGGACTCGCGGCGTCTCTTCACTACTGCGCGCAACGAGCGACATCGCCCTTCACCTCACAGGTTCTCGACATGTGGGGTTCATCGGCCCTGGTCCGTGGGGCCTTGATGGACGTAGATCACAGTTTTGGGGCTGAGGACTGCATTTTCTGCCCAGACCAGCGGATCAACGGCGCTCGAGCAGCGATCGGGCATGCTGTCGTGTGACTTCGGTCACACGCTCACCGCCGGCCATGCGAGCGAGCTCCTCGACCCGGTCCTCGCCCTCGACACACGCGACGCAGGTCCGCGTCCTGCCGCCTGCCTGCTCTTTGCGCACGACGAAATGCCGGTCGGCAAAGGCCGCGATCTGGGGCAGATGCGTGATGCAAAGGACCTGGTGCTCGGTCGAGAGCTCCGCGAGCACCCGCCCCACCCGCTCCGCCACGGCGCCGCCGATCCCGGCGTCCACCTCGTCGAACACGATCACCATGTTCCGGTCCGCCCGGCGCAGCGAGTTCTTGATGGCTAAAAAGAGCCTCGAGAGCTCGCCACCCGAAGCGACCCGTTGGATCGGCCTCGGCGCCTCGCCCTCATTCGCCGAGAACAGGAACTGCGGCCGCTCGCGGCCGAAGGCCCCGGTCTCGAGTCCCGGCGACGCGCCCTCCCGCGACCAGGGCTCGAGCGCCACCGTGAAGCGCGCGCCCGCCATCGCGAGGTCGGCGAGCTCGGCTTCGACGGCCTTCGCGAGCTTCTTCGCCGCCTTGGCACGGGCCCTCGAGAGCTCGCCCGCGCTCTCGTTCGCGATCGCGACGCGGCGTGTCCGCTCGACTTCGAGCTCGCGAATGCGCGCGTCGGCTCCGGTCAGCGTCTCGATCTCGCGCACGATCGCGTCGCGCTGGGAGCCCATCTCGAGGGCGCTGTGGCCGTATTTGCGCCGCAGCTTCTCGAGCCGACCGATCCGCGCCTCGACCTCGGCGAGGCGCGCGGGATCGATGTCGAGATCGGCCAGATAATCGGCGGCGCGCACGGCCAGATCCTGCAGCTCGCTCGCGAGCGCTTCGAGTCGTTCGGCCAGGGGTGCAAGGTCGGGATCCATCCGCATCGCCGAGGCGAGCGCGCGGTGGGCCGCCGAGAGAGCACGCTCGACGGAGATGCCCTCGTCGTCTGCACCCGACTCTCCGCCCGACAGAGCCGCTGCTGCGGTCGCGAGATCTTCGGCCAGGCGCTCGGCGTGGGTCAGGCGCCGGTGCTCGGCCTCCAGCGACGCGATGCTCGTCGGATCGAGATCCTCCTGCTCGAGCTCCTGGCGCTGGTATTCGAGGAAATCGAGGCGGCGGGCACGGTCCTCCTCGGCTGTGCGCAGGGCCTTCTGCTCGCGGTCGAGCTCGGCCACCCGCGCCACCTCCCGGGCGACGATTTCGCGCACACTCGTCGTGTTCGCGTAGGCATCGAGGGCGAGCACGTGGGTCTCGGCGTGGCGCAGGGCCTGGGAGCCGTGCTGACTCGAGATTTCGAGCTGATCGCCGAACAGCTCGGCGAGGGTGGCGACCGGCACGAGCTGGCCGCCGACACGGACTCGCCCGCGGCCGCCCGGTTGAAGTGTTCGCCGGACGATCAGCTCGGGTACCTGCTCGGAGCCGTGCAGCGACTCGGCGAGCAGGCCGCGGCGCTCGAGATCGCGGGCCACGTCTTGATGTCCATCCATGCGGAAGACCGCCTCGACCGCGCCCTCCGCGGCTCCGCTGCGCAAAGCGTCCGCGCCGATTCGCCCGCCCGCCAGCAGCGCCAGCGCCGAGAGCACGATCGATTTTCCCGCGCCGGTCTCACCGGTCAGGACATTCAAGCCCGGGCCGAACTCGAGCTCGACCGACTCGACGAGCGCCAGGTTCTCGATTCGCAGCAGCTCGATCATCGTCGCCACCCATCCGACCCGAATTGCGCGGTCCGCGGTCGCGATGATCCCCCGTCGCAGCGCCCGACCGCAAGGCATGTCTCGCCCCTCGGCTAGCATGGCGGGATGGGCGCCGACGAGACTCTCGATCTGTTTCCCGAACGGGCGACACGCTCGCTCGAGCCCCACGCACCACTCGCCGAACGCATGCGCCCGCAGCGCCTCGAGGAGCTGGTGGGCCACGAAGAGCTGCTCTCACCCGGGCGACCGCTCCACACGCTGCTCCAGGGCGATGCCCTGCCGTCGCTGATCCTCTGGGGCCCGCCCGGCAGCGGAAAGACCTCTCTCGCGTGGCTGCTCGGCGAGCGGGCCGACGCGCGCCTGGTTCCCCTCTCGGCGGTGACGGCCGGCGTCCCCGAGATCCGCAAGGCGGTCGAGAGCGCCCGGCGGACGCGGCTCCGGACGCTGCTCTTCATCGACGAGATCCACCGGCTGAACAAGGCGCAACAGGATGCCCTGCTCCCGCCGGTCGAGCTCGGGACCGTGACCCTGATCGGGGCCACGACCGAGAACCCGTCGTTCAGCGTGATCGCGCCGCTGCTCTCACGCTGTCGCGTGATCGTGCTCGAGGCCCTCTCGCTCACGGCCCTCGAGCAGGTGATCGAGCGCGCACTCGCGGATTCCGTGAGAGGACTCGGCGCCACACCGATCCAGGTTCCCGAGGACGCGCGGCGAGCGCTGATCCGCGCATCCCAGGGCGATGCGCGGCGACTCCTGGGCGCGCTCGAGGCGGCTGCGTCGATCCATCTCGCGAGTGCGAAGCGCGCCCTGCCCCTCGATCTCGAGACGATCGCCGCCGCAATCGGACGCAACGCCCTGCGCCACGACCGCGACGGCGAGGAGCATTTCAACGTCGTGTCCGCGCTGATCAAGAGCCTGCGGGCGAGCGATCCCGACGCCGCGCTCCACTATCTCGCGCGCATGGTCGAAGCGGGCGAGGATCCGCTGTACGTGGCGCGCAGGCTCGTCATCTTCGCGTCCGAAGACGTGGGCAATGCGGACCCCTCGGCACTCCCGCTCGCGCTGGCAGCCCACCAGGCCGTCGAACGGATCGGCATGCCCGAAGGCCGCATCCCGCTGGCGCAGGTGACGACCTATCTCGCCTGTGCGCCGAAGAGCAACGCCGCCTATCAAGCGCTCGGCCGCGCGCTCGCCGACCTGCAGGGTCAGGGTCCGCTGCCGGTCCCGAAGCATCTGCGCGACGCGCCGACGCGACTCATGCGCGAGCTCGACTACGGCAAGGACTATGTCTACGCCCACGACGCGGAGGATGCCTTCGTGGCCACCGAGAATCTGCCCGAAACGCTGCGGGACCGGGTCTACTACGAGCCCTCGCAGCGGGGCGCGGAAGCCGAGATCGCGCAGCGCCTCGAGCGCTGGCGCGAGAGACGGCGCGGCCATGGGCTCGGGCGAGCGCGACCCGACGAAAAAGGCTGAGACGAGCGGCGAGGACCCGTGCGCGTTCCATTCGCACGGGTCCTCTTCGTCGTCCATCACCGCCCGCCGCGGGTAGGAGAAACCCGCAAGGGACAGCCAGGGGAAGGACGCCACGACCCACGGCACGGTTCCCCGCTCCTCGCCGTTCTCGCTTCGACTACGCTCCACCGCGCCAGGACCCGAGCCTCGCTTACGGTTCGGCCGGCCCCGTCAGAGGAGCGATCCGTGCGATGTCGACCCACGCCCCCCAGCTCGCCCCCGATCAGCGCTTCGATCCCACCGCCGGCGGCGCGCAGAACCTGACCGCCAGCTGGGCGAGGCATTGGCAGCGTGATCCCGACGCGCCGCAGGTCCATTCGACGGAAGCCGGGTGGCTCAGCCGCGGCGAGCTCGAAGCGCGTTCGGCCGTGGGCGCCGGCCGCCTCGCCCGCCTGGGACTCGTGGCCGGCGATCGCGTGGTGATCTGTGCCGAGAGCTCGGCTGAGCTGGTGGTCGCCTATCTCGCCTGCCTCCGCATGGGCCTGGTCGTCGTGCCGACGAATACGGCGTACGGGAGGCGCGAGCTCACCCACGTGATCCGCGACGCCGAGCCGCGGGCCGCGATCGTCGACGACGCCCAGCGTGACGCCCTGCTCGCGGAGCTCGCGCCGATGCTCCACCGGCTGACCCCCGCCCTCGACCTGGAAGACGGCCCGACCCCGGCGCTCGAGCGCGCCGAGCGAAGCGCGCCCGCACTCATCTGTTACACGTCTGGCACCACCGGAACGCCCAAGGGCGCCGTGCTCCGCCACAGCCACTGCCTCGCGAGCGCCGAGGGACTCCGCCTCGCCTGGCGCTGGACCGAAGCCGATAGGCTGCTGCTCTCGCTTCCTCTCTTCCACATGCACGGCCTCGGCGTCGGACTCCACGGCACGCTCCACTGCGGCGGCTCGGCGGTGTTATTCCGCGGCTTCCGCCCCGACGAGATCCTCGCGGCGATCGCAGCGCAGAACGCCACGCTCTTTTTCGGCGTGCCCACGATGTACCACCGACTGGCCACGCATCCCGAAGTCGCGCGGCTCGCGCAGCTGCGCCTGTGCGTCTCGGGCTCGGCGCCGCTGCCCGCGAGCCTCCACGCGGAGATCGAGCGCGCAAGCGGACAGCGAGTGCTCGAGCGCTACGGCATGACGGAGACCTTGATGCTCGTCTCGAACCCGTGCGAGGGCGAGCGCCGGCCCGGCTCGGTCGGGCTGCCGCTCCCCGGTGTCGAGCTCCGGGTCGAAGGGGAGCGGCGCGAGATCCAGGTCCGCGGCCCGAACGTCTTCGACGGCTATTGGCGCAGGCCCGAAGCCAACGCCGAGTCGTTCACCGCCGACGGCTTCTTTCGCACCGGCGACCTCGGCCGGATCGAGGCCGATGGCTACGTGACGCTCGATGGCCGTGCCAAGGAGCTTATTATCAGCGGGGGCTTCAACGTCTACCCGCGCGAGGTGGAGGACGTGCTCCGCCTGCATCCCGAGATCGAGGACGTCGCGGTCGTCGGCGAGCGATCGCTCGAGTGGGGCGAGCGGGTGGCGGCGTATGCGGTGGCCCGGGCGACCCTCGAGCTCGAGGCCCTGCGCCACTGGGTCGGCGATCGCCTGGCGCCGTTCAAGCAGCCCCGGGCCCTCTACCGCGTCGAATCGCTCCCCCGCAACGCCCTCGGCAAGGTGCAGAAGCACCGCCTCGACGCCGGACGGGTGCTGCCGGAATGAGCACGCGGACACAGACGAGCAAGCCGACGGGAGCGGAGGACGCAGGCGGGGAAACAGGATGGCGGGCCGGACGGGACTCGAACCCGCAACTTCCGGCGTGACAGGCCGGTGCTCTAACCAGTTGAACTACCGGCCCGCAGCAGTTCTGGGGGGCAATTTTTAGCCGAGAAGCGCTGCGCCCGCTAGCGCGGCAGCGATGCGATCATCGCAATCGCCTGGAGCTGGAGGATCAGCCCGAGATCGCCCTCGAGCCGGAGCTCGCCCGTCATCAGCGCCTCGAGCGGATGAAGCTCCCCGCGCTGGATCGCCTCCGCCTGGGCAGCGCCGAGCTCGATCGTGGCATCGGGTGACGCGGGAATCGGACCAGGCCCGAAGAGGATCCCGAGCCGCCAATCCTCGCGCCCTGGTCCGGATCGATCCCCACCGGCGGATGAAAATCTCGCCGAGTCCGACGCCGCAACCCGGATCTCGAGGCAACCCCGGAGCTTTTGGAGCTCGTCGAGCGAGCGAGGATCCGGCACGAGCGCGAGCGAGAGCGTCGAGGCAGACGGCCCCGGGTCCCCGGGCCGCAGCAGCGCCAGGGCCGCGTCCGCCACGAAGGCGGGCCTTCCCTCCCAGAGCGCTGCGCGCCAATCCTCGACCCCCAGGATGACGGTCAGGTCACAGCCCGGATCCCGCGTCGCCGCGATCCCGAGCTCGCCATCGATGAAATGCAGCGTCCACTCGCCGCCCGCATCCCCGCGCAGGACGATCCCGAGCCGGAGCTCGACTGCCCGCTCGGCGGGCGTGAGATCCAGATCCGCGAACAGCGCCGGAATGACGTCCTCGACGAACACGCTCGGCGCGACCGGTCGCAGCGGGAATGCGGGATCGGCACCGGTCGCAGGCATCTCCCTCGCTTCCCTTCATCGCGCCGGAAGGCCCGAGACCCGCACTCGCCCCGGGTTGAAGCTCGCCGCGAGCAGAAGCCCGCCGCGAGCGGTAGATGGTGGGCGCACAGGGACTCGAACCCCGGACCCCCTCGGTGTAAACGAGGTGCTCTAGCCAACTGAGCTACGCGCCCATCGAAAGAAAACGGATCAGTTCACGCCCGCCGGATGCGTCAGCTCGC
>JANNQH010000789.1:0-3985 GCA_031400655.1 Deltaproteobacteria bacterium
TCCATGCGGCTGCCCTCGTCGAAGCGATTCGGGCGCGGCTTCCGGGCGCGCGTTTCGTCGGCCTTGGCGGAGAGAAGATGAGAGCGGCAGGCGTCGAGATCGTCGTCGATCAGCGCGAGCTCGCCGTGGGCGGCATCGTCGAGCTGATTCCGGAGCTCGGCCGGATCGCCCGCGCCTGGCGGCGACTCACCCGCAGCCTCGAAGAGACCCGCCCCGAGCTCGTCGTACTCGTCGATTCCGGGGGCTTCAATCTGCCCTTCGCGGGTCGCGTGAAGCGGACTAGCGACGCCCGCATCCTCTACTTCATCGCGCCCCAGGTCTGGGCCTGGCGCCCCGGTCGCATCAAGCGGCTCGCGGCCCGCGCCGATCGGATCACCGTCTGCCTTCCCTTCGAACGCGACCATTATGCGCAGCTTGGCGTCACGGTCGACTACTACGGGCATCCGGTGGTCGACGCATTTGCGAAGGCGCGGCGCGCCGAGCCCAGCGGGACGACGCCGGCCGAGCGGCGGCGCGGCGTTCGGCGTGCGCTCGGCCTACCGCAAGACGTCCCCCTGCTCGGAATCTTCCCGGGCAGTCGCCGGAGCGAGTTCGCGCGCTACCTGCCGCTCGAGCTCGAGGCGTTCGAGCGCTGGCGCGAGCGCAACGAGCGATTCTCTGCTGCCGTCGCCGTGATCGGGATCGCCGCGGGACTCACGGAAGCGGATGCACGCCGCGCGGCGAGGGACTCCTTCGAGCGCGCGCCCGAGTCGATTCGCTGCGTGGCGACCGGGGATGGCGCGCTCTTCGACGCCCTCGATCTCGCCTTGACGAAGCCCGGCACGATCACCCTCGAGGCGACGCTCCGCGCGTGTCCGATGGTGGTCGTCGGTCGCGTCCATCCGCTCACCGCCTGGCTCGTCCGTCGGAGCGTCCAGGTAGAGCGGGTTGCGCTTCCGAACCTGCTCATGGGCGAAGAGATCGTGCCCGAGCTGCTGCAGGCGAGGGCGACGCCGGACCGGATCGCGGCCGCCCTCGAGCCGCTTTTCGAGGGGCCGGCCCGGGAGCGTCAGCTCGCGGGACTCGCTGTGGCGGCGGAGCGGCTCGGGCCGCCGGGGGCGATCGAGGGCACAGCCGCACTCGTCGAGAAGATGGTCGAGAAGATCGTGGAGCAGGTGGCGGAGGAGACGCTTGGGTCCCCTCGCGCATAGCGTCGCGGTGCTTGCCGCCCTCGTTGCCTCGCCGATCCTCATGGCGGGGGCAGCGATGCGCCCGTCGTTTCGCCGCCAGCTCCCGGAGCGGCTCGGGCTCTCGGAGCACGACGGCGCCGGACGCATCTGGCTGCATGCGTCGAGCGTGGGCGAAGCCAAGGCCGCGTGCCGCCTGCTCGACGCTCTCGAGGCCTCAGGTCACCGGACCCGCGCTACGACGATGACGGTGGCGGGGCGGGGCATCTTCGAGCGCGATCGGCCGGCGATGCCGGCAAGCCTCGCGCCCTTCGATCATCCCTGGTGCGTCGAGGCGGCGCTGCGATCGGGCAAGCCCCGGCTCTCCATCTTGATCGAGACGGAGCTCTGGCCGAGCTGGATCGCGGCCTGTGCGCGCCACGGGATTCCCGTCGTCGTCGCTTCGGGGCGGCTCTCCGACCACTCGTTCCCGCGCTACCGGAAGCTGCGCCCGTTTCTCGGATCGACGCTTCGGAGCCTCGCTGCCGTCGGTGCGCGCACCGAGCTCGACGCGGAGCGCTTCGTGACGCTCGGCGTGCCGGAGTCGAGGGTGAGCGTGACGGGCGATCTCAAGCTCGACCCGTTGACGGATCCCGCTCCCCTCGCGGCCGATCTGACGCGCGCCGTCTCCGCGGGGCCGCTCGTCGTCGGCGCCAGTACGCACCGCGGCGAGGAGGAGGCGCTCTTTGCCGCCCTCGCGGCCGCCGAGCAGCAGGGTCGCGGCTTCGTGCTGGTGCTGGCGCCGCGCTCGGTCGAGCGGGCGGGCGAGATCGTGCGCCTCGGTCGATCGCTCGGACGGCGTGTGTTCCTTCGCAGCCGGCTCGAGAGCCGCCCGCTTGCGGCCGGCGAAGTCATGGTCCTCGATTCGTACGGGGAATTGGCCGCGACCTTCGCCGCCGCCTCGCTCGCCTTCGTCGGGGGCACGCTCGTGCCCGTAGGGGGACATAACGTGTCGGAGCCCGTCCATGCGGGTTGTCCGGTGCTCTATGGGCCGCATATCGCGAACGTGCGGAAGGTCGTGCAGATCCTCGAGACGGACGGGTCGGGACGCTGCGTGTCGTCGAAGGAGGCGCTCGTCCGGGCGGTGGTCGATGCGCTCGCGGATCTCGCGGATTGCCGGCGCCGTGGCGAGGCTGGCCGGGCGACTCTCGAGCACCACCGCGGCAGCGTCGAGCGGAGCCGGCGACTCGTGCTCGACACGCTCGAGCAGGCCGAGACGATGCGCCGGGCGGTCGGAACATGAGCAACCCCCGCCGCTTCGCGAGCGCCCTCCTGATCCCCGTCTCCTGGCTCTACGGATTCGGCGCGCGAATCCATCGCATGACCATGCGTTGGACGTCGCAGACGCGCAGCCGCCCCGCTTGCGCGGTCGTGAGCGTCGGCGCCCTCACGGTCGGGGGAGCGGGCAAGACGCCGCTCGCGGCCCGCCTCGCCGCCGGGCTCTCGGCCCGCGGCCTGCGAGTCGCGCTGGCCAGCCGTGGCTACAAGGGGAGCTCTCGCGCGCCCGTCACCGTGGTGTCCGACGGCGCTCATCTCCACGCCTACGTCGCCGAGGCCGGTGACGAATCGCTCGTGCTCGCGGCCCACGCGCCGGGCGTCGCCGTGCTCGTCGGCCGGGATCGCAATGTCGTTGGACATCGCGCAGTGTCGCAGTTCGCGACCGAGGTGCTCGTGCTCGACGACGGTTTCCAGCATCACCGGCTCCCGCGCGATCTCGACATCGTGAGCATCGACTGTGCTGCGGGTCTCGGCAACGGGCGCGTCCTGCCGGCCGGGCCCCTGCGCGAGCCCGCTTCGAGCCTTCAATACGCCGATTGGCTCTGCCTCGTCGACGGCGATGGAACGCCCCCCCCCGGCGTCGGGCGCTGGCTCGACCGCTTCGATCGCCAGGGCGGTTTCGTGCTCCGCGCACGCCGTCGTCCGACGGCACTCTTTTCCCTCGACGGGAGTCGGCGGCGAGCGCTCGGCGAGCTTTCCGGGCGTCGAGTCGGTCTGCTCTGCGGGATCGCGCGGCCGGGATCGTTTCGGCGATCGATCGAGTCCCTCGGTGCCGAAGTGGTCTGCGAGCGTTTGTTTGCGGATCACCACGCCTACGCGGCCAGGGACCTGCGCGGGCTCGATCTCTCGGTCGATTGCTGGGTCACGACCGAGAAGGACGCGATCAAGATCCTGCCCTCCTGGATCGAGGGCACCTCGCTCTGGGTGCTCCAGATCGAGCTCGAAATCGAGAACGAGGCGGCGGTAATCGACGCGCTGATCGCGGCGCTTCAGACGTCGGGGCGCTTGCCATCTCCGCTCGCAGCGGGCGGGTCGACCTTGCCTGATCGGTCGACGGTGAAGCGCGCCACGACGTGATCGCCCAGGAGTCGGGCGAGCCAGGGCCAGCGCGGGACGCTGAAGAGGGAGACCGCGAGCCGCTCGTCGCCCCCGCCCGCTTCGCCCGTCAGGTCGACGCGCGCGAAGCCGAGCTCCATGGCCGAGAAGCGCAGATCCGGATGGCCGGTGGCGAGCGGCGGCTCCGAGCGGCTTCCGCTGCCGGCGCCGATCTGGAGCAGAGGCGTCGGCTCGCCGAGCGCGAAGGCCTGCAGGCTGTGGTGGTGGCCGGCGAGCACGAGCTGCACCGGTCGCCCCGCCCGCACCAGCGCATCGCGCACGAAGTCGGGGTAGCCGCCGTGGGGGACGCCGCCGAAATCGTCGGTCGCGATCGGCCGGTGGGTGGCGAGGATGCGCCAGGGTCCCTTCGCCTCGCGAATCGCCGCGGAGAGCTCGCGTTCGATCGC
>JANNQH010000790.1:0-1884 GCA_031400655.1 Deltaproteobacteria bacterium
CCAGGATCAGGCCGACGCCCAGGATGGAGACGGGGATTCCGCACTGCGCGATGAACCCCGACGACGACGCGGCGCCGAGCAGCTGGGCCATGAATCCGAGGGCCAGCAGGCTCCACCCGAGCCGCGGCCTCCGCGAATGAGGAGGCGAACGAGACGGATGAGGCGACTCTGGATCGGGCGACCTGCGGAGGAGCAGAATGGCGAGGAGCAGCCACACAAAGAGCGTGTAGCGATGCGTCGGCTCGGCCTGGATTTTCAGGGCCAGGCTCACGAGGGCGGGCGACGAGGCGGCGGTCAGACCGAGCCAGATCAGAAGCGCGCGATGTCCCTCAGTCACAGGAGAGTCACAGAAGATTCGTCCGATCCCGTGCGAATGGAGTGGCTCGCTCCCGAACCGATCGGCACCCGAGGATCCCCGGATGAGATCGTCCGGTCAAGATTTGCCTCGGACTCTACCGGCGGCGTTCCGGGAACTCACGACCCGCAGCGGGCCGGCCGAATGTCTAGGGGCGCGCGTCGAGCGGCCTGGCTGGCGGGTTGTGCGGGGCGGACGCATGTTGTGCGAAATGGGGGGCAAAGACCAGTGCACGGGAATGAAGTGGGCCAGATGAGCCGACGCGAGGTCTCCTGGCTGCGGCGCCATCCGATTCTCGTGCTGCTCGCCGTCAACGCCATGCTCTTCGTGGGCTCTGCGCTCGTGGCGGAAGTCTTCCTGCGATTCTACGTACCCTACAACCCCGGCTACTACGTGGCCGTCCAGGGCAACTCCCAGGAAGTCGAATACCCCTACGGCACCATCAAGATCAATCGCGACGGCTTCGCCGACATCGACTGGGATCTCGGCGCTTCTCGCCATGTCGGCTACTTCGGCGACTCGGTGACCTACGGCGTCGGAGCGGGCTATGGCTACCGATTCACGGACCTGCTGCGCGAAGCCTATCCCGAGCTCACGCATCTCAATCTCGGCGGCATCGGGCTGTCGGTCTCGCAGGAGACGATCGACCAATCCATCGAGCTGAGCGAACGCTACGACCTCGACACGGCCGTCTACTTCCTGAACATGAACGACATCGTGCCCGATGCGAGCGTCGCGCCGCCCGACGCAAACGCCGACGTCGCAGACACACCCTGGACCTATGACGGCGCCAACTGGCTCAGGAATCACGCCGACTGGCTGCGCGGGAAGAGCTATCTCTACAGCTGGCTGCGCACCGTTGTCAAGAATCAGCTCGAGGCGCGCGGAGTCGGCTTTCACGGCTTCAAAGCCTACGAAATGCAGCCTACGGCGGAACGCGCTGTCCTCCTCGAGACCGCCCATCGCATCGAGCAATTCCACGATCAGCTCGCACAACACGGGACCGAGCTGATCGTCGTGCTCGTGCCCTACGAAATGCAGATCTCCGAGGAGGCTGCGCGCGTGTATCGGGCGCAGGGCATCCCCTGGGAGGACGACTTCATCGGGGGCGCCACACAGAAGATCCTCACGCAAGAGCTGGGCTCCCGGATGCGCGTGATCGATCTGCTGCCAGCCTTCGTCGACCCGCAGCACCCCGAAGCTTCCCGCGCCGAAAACGGTGTGGGGGAGTACTTCGTCTACAACCGCGGCGACAAGCTCGATTGGAATCATCCCAACCGAGCGGGCCATCGCGTGATCGCGGACTACCTGACACGCGTCGAGCTGCTCGGCCCGACTCAGGCGAGACCGGGCGCGGGCACGGTGGCGAAGGCGGCGCCGGCGCAATGACCCGTTCGCTCGCGGGCATATCCGAGGCGCCGCTGCGTGCCTTCCTCGGTCCGGTGGCGCGGCGGGGGATTGCCTGGCTCCACTCGCTCACGGGGCGCAGTGCGCGCGAGCGAGCCCGACTCGATGGAACCTGCGCGGCC
>JANNQH010000791.1:0-1848 GCA_031400655.1 Deltaproteobacteria bacterium
TCGAAGTCGATCGCGTCGCGTCCTTCCCGATCGAGATGTTCCTCTTGATGGGCGACGACTACGTTGGTCATCCCGAGGTCGGCAGCGCCTGCCACGGCCGTCGGATGGCCTTCGAGCGGACGCTGATCGAAGCGGGGCGGACCGAGGAGCTCGCGACCCTCTACCGCGCTCTCGCCCAGGCAAAGCTCGGCCGGACCTGCGGGATCCTCGCGCGCAAGGCCTGATGGCTCGCGCCGGATCTCGTGGCAGACTCCCGCCATGATCCGACACATCCACCACACCGGCCTCTCGACCCCCGATCTCGATCGCACGATCCGCTTCTACCGCGACCTGTTTGGCTTCGAAGTCCTGACCCGCTTCACGATGCCGCCCGGATCGCCGGGCATGGACGAGATGCTGGCGCTCCCCGGTGTGGGCTTCAGCGCGGCGCTGCTGCGCCTCGACAAAACGATGATCGAGGTCTTCCAGTTCAGCGACCCGGAGCCCGTGCGCGCTCCCGCGCAGCGTCGCGTCTGCGACCCTGGACTCACGCATCTCTGCTTCCAGGTCGACGACGTAAAGGCCGAGTACGAGCGGCTCTCCGCTGCCGGCATGGTTTTCCACTGTGCGCCCCAGACGGGCGATGGTGCGTCGTTCGTCTACGGCCGCGACCCCGACGGCAACGCGATCGAGTTGATCGAGTTCGATGGAGACGACAATCCGCTGGCGACTCGCTAGACGTTCGTCGTTCGCTAGGAGCTGCGCTCAGTCGAGGCGGCGATGCCGCTCGTCCATCAGCTCGTAGGTCGTCTGGCTTCTTCCGTGTGCGCGGGAGTGCTCCATTGCCTCGAGTCCTCGCATCAGGTCGCGGCGTGCGATCAAACCGACGAGCTGGCCGTTCTCGACGACGAGGAGTCGGCGATGGCGACCCTGCGTGAAGCGCGTCGCGAGGGCGAGGATGTCCTCGGTCGGCGCGACGGTCTCGAGGTCCGTCGTCATGTGATTGCGGACGAGCCCCGACGGCCAGCGCTCGGCAATCGCCTCGCTCAGCACGCGCACGCAGTCGTGCTCGGAGACGAGGCCGACGAGCTTTCCACCTTTGTCGATGACGGGCACCGCGGCGTAGCCCTTCTCGAGCAGGAGTCGCACAGCTTTCTCGATCGGGGCGTCGTCGGCCACCGTGTGAAGCTTGCGCTGCATCAGGTCAGCGGCGGTCGGAATCTCGGGTCGTGTCATGGCGACGTCTCCTCGGCCGGGGGAACCGGAGCGGTCCCCCAGGTGGAATGCATCCCGCATGCCATCGGGCGCGGGACGCTCGAGGGCGGTGGTGGCAGCTGGGCAGTATGCGAGCTGTGGCCGCACGCCTCTCGCCGAGACGCCAGACCGCATTCCGGAGCGGGTCGGCTGCGTCGACGGACTGCGTTCAGTGCACCGCCATCTGCATCTGGAAGAGAACAGAGTCCAGCGCTCCCATGCCTCGCAGATTTGGTCGCCGAACGCCTACCCTCCGAGCGATGAACGACACCATTCAGACATGTGACGATCTCGTGATCGGCTCCGGCATGGCTGGCCTCAGCGCGGCCGCGCTGCTCGCGAAGGCGGGACGGCGGGTGATCGTGCTCGAAGCCCACGACGCGCCCGGCGGCTACGCGCACACCTTCTCCCTCGGCGCCTACCGCTTCTGCGCCCAGGTCCACTACATCTTTGGCTGCGCGCCGGGGGGCCAGGTCCACGGGCTGCTCGACGAGCTCGGTCTGCTCGAGCAGGTCGAGTTCCTCGAGCTCGACCCGGATGGATTCGACCACGTCGTGATCGGCGGCGCGCGCTACCGGATCCCGAAAGGCTGGGAGAACTTCCGCGCGCGGATGA
>JANNQH010000792.1:0-22192 GCA_031400655.1 Deltaproteobacteria bacterium
GGCATCGACCAGCGTCTCCGCCGCGAGCATGCCCGACTTGATCGCCATGTGGATGCCCGCGAGCTTCATGATGTTGAGCATGCTGGCCGAGTCGCCCACGATCATCACGCCGTTGGCGTAGAGTTTGGGCTGCGCGTACAGGCCGCCCGTCGGGATGCACTTCGCGCCGTACCGCACGAGCTCGGCGCCATCGAGCAGGTCGCGCATGAAGGGCGAGTCGCGCTTGAACTCCTGGGCGTCGCGGTGCGGATCGTTGTTCGGGTCTTCCGACGAGAGCGACGTCACGTAGCCGAAGGAGATCAGGTTGTCCTTCATATCGTAGAGCCACATGCCGTTGATCTGGCCAAAGAAGTCCGGGAACATCGAGCCGTGCACGACGCGGCCGGGCTGGTGCTTCTCCGGCTTGATGCGCCAGATCTCCTTGATGGCGGTCTCGTAGGTCTGGGGGTTCGGGCCTTCGAGACCGAAGCGGTCGATCAGCTGCTTCGTGCACGAGCCGCGTACGCCCTCGCCGAGGATCGTCACACTCGCGAAGATATCCATGCCCGGCTGGTAGTTGGCCTTCGGCTTTCCGTCCTTGCCGATCCCCATATCGCCGGTCCGGATGCCGATCACGCGGTCGCCCTCGGTCAGGATCTCCGCGGCGGCGAAGCCCGGATAGATTTCGACCCCAACCTCCTCGCACTTCGCCCCCAGCCACTTCACAACGTTCGAGAGCGAGACGACGTGGTAGCCCTTCTTCTGGAACATGGGCGGCGTGATGGGCGACTTGATCGTGCCCTTGCGCGTGAAGAGCCAGAAATAGTCCTTCGTGCAGGTGTACTCGATCGGGAAGCCCTGCTCGAGGTAGTCGGGCATCAGCTCCTTGATCGCGCGCGGGTTCATCACGCCGCCAGAGAGCTGGTGGTCGCCAATGCCGGCGGCCTTCTCGATCACCAGGATCGAGGGCGGCTCGATCGGCGCTTCACCCGTCTGCGCGCAGGCCTCGTTGTGGGCCGCGACCTGCTTCATCAGGTGATAAGCGGAGGCGAGGGTGGCCGGACCGGCCCCCACGAACAGGATGTCGACCTCCATGCTCTCGCGTTCGGGTTGGGTCATCGCAAAGCTTCCTTTCGAGGGGCTCTTTCGTCGAGCAGTCCTGCTCGCAGGTCGAGGGCCCGGGGGCGCGCGTACAAACGTGTTCGAGTGCTCAGGAATCTAGGAGACGGCGCGGATCGGAACAACCGAGCGTTGGCCCCGGGATGAGTGTCTCCTATCTTGGGCGGCCCTCTTTCAAGGTTGCCGATCGCTGCTTCGGCTCGCCGCCAGGGCGGGCGAGCCCCGAGATGCCCGAGGTTCTTGCATTGAGTGCATCGAGGCGTTCGGCAAACCGCGATCCGGCGGGTCAGTCGGCGGATTTCGTCCAGCTCCTGCGCGAGTTCCTGGCGGGTCACGCCGCGTTCGTCGATCTCTTTGCGCTCCACGGCAGCCAAGACATCCCCTTTGCGAAGATCCGCGAGCTGGTGGGGGACGACGAGGGGGCCGTGCTCTTCCGCATGAAGGAGAAGAGCCATGCGCTCTTCCGCACGGACGAATACGGCAGCGAGGTGGTGCGCCACGAAGCGCTCTTCGATCTCGCGCTGGGCTCGCTCTTCCACGAGGCGATGAAGCTGCGCGAGAGCCTCTATCAGCGCGAGGTATACGGGCCGCGGGTCGCGCAGCTCCGGGATGCGGCGGACGACGACTCCGAGGCGCTGATCGTCGAGTTCGATCGGATCCTCGGCAAGAGCGTCGCACGGCTCGACGAGGTGGTGGCCGAGGTCCGGGTGCTGCTCGCCCAGACACGGGATCAGCTCCGGCGGCTACTGCTCGAGCGGGCGGGGGATCGGCGGGTGACGCGCTGTCTCCTGAGCCGCAAGATCCAGGTCGACGGCACCTTTCCCGAAGGCCTCGACGGTCTGCTGCGGGCGATGCACGGCAATACAGTGACGGGGCTGATCGAAGGGGCGAGGGCGCTGCTCGAGAGCGCCTACTACATCGAGGCCCTGCAGACCCTGCGCCGGGCGCAGGCCGATCCTGAGGCGCCGCGCAGCGAGATTGGCCAGCTCGAGCTCTATGCCGAGGGAATGCAGGCCGTCCTCGACGGGCGCTACGCGCTCTCGATCGAGACCCTCTCGGTGTGGGCCGATCAGGAGGGCCACCTGCTCGAGCGCGAGTTCGCCCGGCTCGCTGGCTCGGTTCTCGGCCGGCTTGGACCTCTTCTGCGCGACGACCCCGACGCAGCGACCTGGATTGCCCGCGCGAAGGCGCTGCAACAGCGGATCGATGGGGTCTCGAGCTAGGCCGTCACTCGGGCGGCGCGAACAGCGCGAACGGCGCGTCCGCGCACGATCAGGATCGATCCGAAGACGACGAGGGCCACTCCGATCCACTGAGCCTCGGACAGCTCGAGCGCCACCCGCGCGTTCAGCCGCCAGTGCTCGATCACGGCGCGCCCGATGCCGTTCAGCACGAGATACTCCCCCATGAGCGAAGCGCTGCGCTTGCGACGCCACCAGAGAAAGCCGCTCACGAGGGTCAGCCAGAACGCCTCGTAGAGCATCGTCGGGTGGACCGGATACGCGACCGGCGGAAGGCCCTCCGGAAACGCCACGCCCCACGGCTGGTCCGTCGCTCGTCCGTAATCGTCGCCTACGAGAAAGCAGCCGATTCGTCCGATCGCCTGGCCCACCGCCAGCGAGATGGCCGCCGCGTTTGCGAAGGGAATTGCCGGGACTCCGAGCGTCCGGCACCCGATGTAGCCCCCGAGCGCTCCCCCGATCAACCCGCCGTAGAAGACGAGGCCGCCGCGGGACAGCAGGGAATCCCAGAACGGCACACTCTCCCGCCACCAGAAATCGGTTGCGTAGTAGAGCTTCGCGCCCAGAATTCCGCCGAACATGATGTAGATGAGGAGGTTGGCCCCGTGCTCGGGGTCGATCCGTTCCTCTTTCATGCGTGGGATGGCGATCCAGTATCCGACCAGAAACCCGATCGCCATCGTCACGCCGAAGCTGCTGACTGGCCACCCGACGATCGGAAGATGAAAGAGGATCGGATACATCGTGCCTCGCGTGGCGCGCACGGTACGCGACGGGGCACGAGCGGGCAATCGAATCGGTCGTGCGTGGCTCCCGTGGAGGCGCCCTTGTATTCTCGCGCCGCACGACGGGAAAGGTCTGCGGGGGGCTCGAGGGGATGCGACTTCGCCAAAGGCCGGCCGGCGACGGGTTGGCGGGCTTCAACAAGCCCGCCGCGCTGGGCCTGCGCCGTGTGGCGACGTGGGGGCTCGTCGTACTCGCGGCCCTGCTGGTCCTCGACGGCTCGTCGCAGTCGCTCCGAAGCGGGGTGGTGGCCACGGCGGAGACCGATCCCGTGGTGGCCGCGCGGCCGGCGGTGACCGCGGCACTGGTCGAGCATCTGCGGAGTCGCAATGGATCGCTCTCGCGCGAGGAGCAGAGCCGCGTCGTGGAGGCCGTCCTGCGCAGCAGCCGGCGCCATGGCCTCGATCCCTATCTCGTGACGGCGGTCCTGATCGTCGAGAGCGATGCACGGCCCTGGGCCGAAAGCGGCCAGGGCGCGATCGGCCTCATGCAGGTCATGCCGCACATGGCCGAGAAGCTCCCGCTCGCCGGCAACCTGGCGACGATCGAAAGCAACATCGAAGCCGGCTGCTTCATTCTCGCCGACAACATCCGCCGACTGGGGGAGGCGCAGGGGATTTCCTCCTATTTCTGGGGGCGCCACGTCCGCGGCGTCGCCTACCTCGAGAAGGTGGAGCGCGCGCGGGCCTGGGTGCGCGAGGCGAGTGCCTCCTGAATGGGATCCCCGGTCCGACGCCGCGAGGGACGGCTCGCCCTCTCAGACCAGGGCGAGCGCTATCGCTATGCCTGGCTCCCGCCCGAGCCCGATCGTGTCATGCTGCTCGTTCACGGCTACGCCGAGCACGCCGGCCGCTACGACGAGATGGCGATGTACTTCGCGAACCGCGGCTTCGCCGTGCACGCCTACGATCAGGCGGGCCACGGTCGGACGCCGGGTCCGCGCGGCCATGTCGACCGTTTAGAGCAATTGCTCGACGAGCTGGCACGTTTCGTCGTACAAGTCGGCTCCGAGCATCCGGAACTCCCGATCGTTTTGGTCGGCCACAGCATGGGCGGGCTCGTGGTCGCGGCGACTGCCGCCTTCCGGCGGCCCGCCGTCGATCGCATCGTATTGTCGGGCGCGCTGCTCGAGATTCCTTCGAAAGGCTCGCTCGATCGGTCGCTTCGGATCGCCGCCGCGCGGCTGCTTTCGCGGCTGGCGCCGCGTCTGGGCTTGAGGACAGGTCTCGACGTGGAGGGCTTGTCGCGGGATCCCGAAGTGGTGCGCCGCTACCGCGAAGATCCCTTTGTGAAGGACCGGATGAGCGCGCGCTTCGCCGCGGGCTTGTTCTCCATGGTCTCGCGGATTCGCGATGCGGCCGGCCAGATCGAGCGACCCATCCTGGTCCTCCACGGCGAAGCCGATCCGATCTGTCCGGTGGAGGGAAGTCGTCGCTTGCATGCCGGCCTCGATCGGGAGATCGCGAAACAAAGCGGCCTTTCGGTCTATCCTGGGCTGCGACACGAGATCTTCAACGAGCCCGAGCGGGAGCAGGTGTGGCAAGACATGCTCACGTGGCTCGACGGCTGAATGCCGGGGCGAGAGGTTGAGAGGAGCCATTGGTGGACGGGTTGACGCATCTCGATGCGCAGGGGCGGGCGCGCATGGTCGACGTGGGCGCGAAGCCGATCACGCGGCGCATCTGTGTCGCGCGGGGCGAGGTGCGCATGGCGAAGGCGACGCTCGCCCGGATCGTCGAGGGACGGATCGCCAAGGGCGACGTGCTCGCCACGGCCCGCATCGCCGGCATCCAGGCGGCCAAACGAACGTCGGAATGGATTCCGCTGGCCCACCCGATGCCGCTGGATTCGATCGAGGTCGTGCTGGAGCCGACGCCCGATGGCAGTGGGCTCGCGATCGAGGCCCGTGTGCAGGCGCACTGGCGCACCGGCGTCGAGATGGAAGCTCTCGTCGCCGTCGGCGCGGCCGGGCTCACGGTCTATGACATGTGCAAGGCCGTCGACCGCGAGATGGTGGTCGACCGGATTCGGCTCGTGGCGAAACGAGGCGGCAAGAGCGGCACATTCCTGCGTGCAGGCGAAGGCGAGATCGAGCTCGGGAGAGAGGGGGAATGAGAGCAATGACGGCAGTCGCGGGGGATCTCGGGAGCGAAGGCAAGGCGGATCGGCGATCAGCCAGGGGCGAAGGCGGGTCCCATGGGGGCCCGTCGCGGGTCGGCGCTTGCCGCGGGACCGCACGCTCGTGAGTGGTCCCCAGCGAAATTCTCCGCTCGGAATCGATCCTGCGCCGGAACCCGTGGAGGACAAACGGGGTCTCTCGGCGGAGAGGCGACCCATGACCTATGAATTCGTCGAGCGGGGGGCGATGGTGCGGGGCTCGAATCCAATGGCACGCGAGCTGTCGGGTCCACGCGTCATCATCGAAGATCCCGATCACGAGCTGGTCTCGCGCTGGCAGGCCGGTGACGAGAAAGCATTCGAAGAGCTGATCGAGCGGCACGAGCGCCGGGTCTACCGCCTGCTCTACCGCATGATGGGCAATCGCGAAGATGCCGAGGATCTGACCCAGGAAACCTTCCTGAGCCTCCACCGCCACGGTCATCGCTTTCGCGCCGAATCGCGCTTCTCGACCTTCGTATACCGCGTCGCGGCCAACGCAGCGCTCAATCGCCGCCGGGCGCTCGGCCGCGGTCGCTCGCGCGTCGAGAAGCTGAAGACGCGCAACGACGCTGGCGACGACCTGCCGACGGCGCCGCGGGATCCCGAGGACGCCATGCTCGGCGGCGAGGTCTCGGTGCACGTGCGGTCGGCGCTCGAGCGGCTTTCGCCGGCGCTGCGCATGCCGGTGATTCTGTACGACATCGAGGGTCTCGCCTACGGCGAGATCGCGAAGGTGCTGGGCATCGCCGAAGGAACGGTCAAATCGAGGATCCACCGCGCACGCCTGGCGCTGCGCATCGAACTGAAGGGATTGCTGGGCGCGGGCCCGGCCATCGAGGGCATCTGACGTGAATCACGCCGTCGTGACAGAACACCTGGCCGACTACCTCGAAGGGGATCTGGCGCTCGATCTGCGCGCCCTCGTCGATGCCCATCTGGATACCTGCGAGAGCTGTGGGCAGGAAGTGCGCGAGATGCAGCAGACGATTCGCCTGCTGCGGGCGCTGCCGGAGCCGGAGACGCCCCCGCTGATCGCCGCCAACGTGATGCGGCGGATTCGGGCCGGCGAGACCCGGCCGAGTCTGCTCGAGCGCATCCAGCGTGTGCTCGGCGGGGTGCTCGAGCCGAGCTTCGTGCTGCCCGCGTCGGCGATCGCGGTGGCAGCGCTCGTGATCGTTGCGATCCAGGGGGGTGGACCACTGTCGGGCTCGTTCAGCTCGCCGGGGCAGCAGGCGGAGCCGTCGTTTGCGCAGACGCCCTTGATGACAGCCCCTGCGAATCCGGTCGCGGGCTCGGCGGACGAGCTCGACCGGAGCTTTGGCGCCTCCGCCGCGCGGGAGCTCGCCGCTGCACCCGGGACCGTGGGCCGACCGTCTTCGGCGGCGCCCGGGGACAGCCAGGGCATGGCTCGGCTCGCGGAGCCGCTGGGCGAGGACGGAGTCCCGAGCTCGACGCTTGCGGCGGGCGATGCCATGACGGCTACGCCGTGGCAGCCAGAGCGGTTGCGGCGCGGACTCGCGCCGCGCCGCGCAGCTCCGGAATCCTTCTTCGGTGACCCGGTGCTCGCGCAGGGATTCGCGAGCGAGGTCGCGGGTCCCGGGGCGTCGGCACCGACGAATCGCGTATCGGATGAACTCGGGACGGCGATGCCGCTCGCGCTCTCTCGCCGCGTCTCGGCAGGCGGGCAGGGGCTCGGCGCCGAGGGCTCTGGCAGCGGGGATCCGCGCGACCTTTGGCTCGCGCGGGCGCTCGCGCAGCCGGCGGACTTTGCGCGCTACATCGCGGGCCACAATCTGGCCGAGCAGGAGCTCTGGGTGGAGCGCTTGTCGGAACGAGCACAGGCTCGTGGCCTGCTGGGTGAGCTCGTCGACGCGCTGCGCGGCGCAGGCGACGAGAAGGCGGTCTGGCTGGCCGACGATTTCGCCGCCCAGGCGAAGACCGCCCGGTCCGGCGATTCCGAGGCGGCGAGCAGCGGGACGGAGTCCGCGGAAGACGCTGACCTCGGTCGCTGATTCGCGATCGCCACCCGCAGCAGCTCCACCGAATCCCGGGCTACTCGACCCGAGCAATCGCCTTCACGTCGGGCACTCACCGCCGTACGGCGCAACATTGGATGCTCCTTGCGCGGGAGCCCCTCCATTGTCCCAACTGCCTTTCGAGCGGGATGCAGCGTCCGTTGTTTGCGGCCAGGGCGGTTCCGCCAGTCGTCCCCGCGGCGACTGGCCGCGCGAGCGCCTGCAGCGCGATGGCGCTCGCGCCCTTTCTGCCGTCGACCTGGTGGCGCTGGTGCTGCGCACAGGGGATCGAGCTCGCGACGCCTGGTCGCTCGCTCGGCAGCTCATCGATCGGGATGGCGGGCTCGTTGCGTTGGCCAGCGTCTCGCTCTGCGAGCTCGAGACGCTGCCGGGTGTGGGCCCAGCGAAGTCGGCCAGCCTGATCGCGGCGTTCGAGCTCGGGCGAAGGCTCGCATCCGCCCCGCTCGAGCGTGGCAGGGCCATTCGCTCGCCCTCCGATGTGCAGCGGCATTTTCTGCCGCTAATTCGGGATCGCCAACGGGAGTCATTCCACGTCCTGATGCTCGATGGACGCCACCGTCTGCTGGCGGTCGACGAGGTGTCGGTCGGCACCCTGACGGCGAGCCTGGTCCATCCCCGGGAAGTGTTTCGGGAGGCGATCCGCAACGCCGCGGCCGCCCTGTTGCTCGCGCACCACCATCCCAGTGGCGACCCGAGCCCGAGTCCCGAGGACCGCTCGGTCACGGCGCGCCTCGTCGCGGCCGGACGACTTCTGGGCATTCGGGTCGTCGACCACGTGATCGTGGCTGACAGCGGATATTTCAGCTTTCGGGAGGCGGGCTTGCTGAGCGACGGGGAAGAGGGCTGACGCGACTGATATGACGTGCGTGGAGTGGATCGGGTCGCCGCTTGTCGGTTCCCGCAGGGAAGAAAGCATTCCCTTCGCGTCATTCGACGGGATCCCTAAAGACCCGAGCGGGAATCGGTCGATGAGCGGACCTGCCGGGTCGAGTCCCGGGCCCGGTGGCCGGCCCGAACGCGCGCCGGCAGGGAGACCACGTGATGGCGAAAATCAGCCTCGGCGGGAGCAGTGCGGCGGTGGACCCGATGTCTGCCGAGCCGGCACCGCGAGATCGTCGGCGCGCGGGCCGCAGCGGGCTCACGGTGCGGATCGACTACGCGACGGTGGACGAGATCTTTTCCGAGTTCACGCGCGACATCAACGAAGGCGGTCTCTTCATCGAGACCGAGAAACCGCATCTACCTGGAACCGAGGTCTCGATGCAGTTCCACCTTCCCGGCTGCGACGAGATCGTCGAAACGATCGGGCGGGTTGTGCGGGTGTCGCGGGGTGTCGCCGGAGTCCCCCCCGGCATGGGCATCGAATTCGACGAGCTCCATCCCGACGACCGCAAGAAGATCGACCTCATCGTGCGCGCCCTGCGCGTGGCGAGCGGACGCTAGTCGAGTCGTTCGCGGTTCCAGATCAGAACGGGATATCGTCGTCCGCCGGCGGGCTACTTGCGCTCGAGGGCAGCTCGCCACCACGAGCACCCGGCCCCTCCGCATCGCTGCCCGTGCCCGCGTCGCTGCCCGAGCCCGCATCGCCGCCCGCGCTGCCACCGCGAGCGCCGATGAAATTGACGGTCGTGGCGTTGATCTCGGTCGTGTACCGCTTGTGGCCGTCCTTGTCTTCCCACTCGCGGGTCTGGATGCGGCCCTCGACGTAGACTGTCCGGCCCTTCGCGAGATACTGGTGGCACAGCTCGCCGACGCGGCCCCAGGCGACGATGCGGTGCCATTCGGTTCGCTCGACCCGCTCCCCGTTCTTGTCGTTCCAGGTTTCGCTGGTCGCGAGCGTGAAGTTGCAGACGGCCTGGCCGTTCTGGGTCTTTCGCAGTTCAGGATCCCGGCCGAGGTTGCCGACGAGAATGGCTTTATTGACGCCTGCCATGCTGAACGCTCCATCGGGACGTTGAGGGTGGGGTGGGGAAGAACAGCTCGAAGTGTCCCGTCACCCTGTGAGGGCGTCAAGGTATGCCCTCGCGGACCCTTTGCGTGACAGGGGGGGCACGTTATCTTGCAGCCGTTCTCCTCTCCGGGGGGTGAGGGAATGAAAATCCAATCGATCCGCGTGGCCCCATCCGACCTGGATGTGCCGAGTCCCTCCGTCAATTCACGAACGCGTGGCCCTGTGTGCGCGCGTCGGGGAGGTCGCTTGCGCCGACGTTCGGATTCCGCGCATGGCTAGAGCCTCGGCCAAATCCCGTTCCAAGCGCGGCTCCGCGAGGGGCGCGCGCGAGGTCGATTCGACGTCGGACGACGCCTCTGTCCTGATGGGCGCCGGCTCCGAGATCCTCGGGCTCGCCCTGATCGCCTTCTCGTTGCTCTCGACGCTGGCGCTCTCGACTTATTCGGCGACCGACCCGATCGGGAGCCTCGTCGAGGTGCAGAACGGGGCAGGGCCGGTGGGTGCCACGGTCGCCGGCGCGCTGATGCAGCTGCTCGGGGGCGGCGCCTTCGTGCTGGTGGCCGGTCTGGCGTTTCTCGGCGGCCGACTTCTCATGAGTCTCGGGTTGCCGCGCCTGCTCTCGCGTTTCTGGCTCGGCATGCTGGCGCTGATTCCGACGGCGGCGGTGCTGCCGCCCCTCTTGTTTGGGCTCGCGCCCGGGCAAGTGCCGTGGATCGAGCCCGGCTGGCTCGGGACCGAGTGGTTGCAGCTCCAGATCTTGCTGTTTGGCAGCGCCGGGGCCCTGATCCTGACGAGCCTGTTGTTCGGCGTCGGCATCCTTTCGCTCACCGGGATCTCGGCGGGCGCGACGCTCGGCGTCCTCGGGCGCTCGGGAGCGAGGGTGCTCGAGGGGGTGCTGTGGGCGGCGGACGAGCTCGTCCCGGTGATCGATCGCGCGCTCGAGGCGGGCCGACGCGGGCTTGCGATGCTTCGAGACGGCGTCGTGCGCGAGGCGGCGCGGGCCCGTGAATCGATGACGGCGCTGCTCGTCCGGCGCGAGCAGCGGGCCCGGCGGGCGCGAAACCTCGAGCGCCGCGGACCCGAGCTCTCTTTCGAAGAGGAGCTCCGCCAGGCCGAGGAGCGTGACGATCCGGTCGCGGTGCTCGAGGAGCCGGAGCGAGAGGCCGCACCGCCCGTGCGAAAACTCCGCGCCAACGAAGAGCCCGACATCGTCGATCATGACGAGCAGCGGCGAAAGAAGCGAAAGCCCGAGCAGGAGGCGTTCCGCTTTAACGACGGCGGTCCGAGCGGTCCGTTCCGGCTTCCGGACGTCTCGATCTTCTCGGCGACGCCCGAGGGCGAACGCTCCTACGACCGCGATTCACTGCTGATGAACTCGAAGATCCTCGAGAAGAAGCTCGCGGATTTCGGGGTTCAGGGTCGCGTCGTGCGCGTGCATCCCGGGCCCGTGATCACGATGTACGAATACGAGCCCGCGCCCGGGATCAAGGTCAATCGGATCGTGGGCTTGACGGACGACCTGACGATGGCGCTGCGGGCGATCTCGATCCGCATCATCGCACCGCTGCCCGGGAAATCGGTGGTTGGCATCGAAGTGCCGAATCCCCGGCGCGAGACGGTCTACCTGCGCGAGATCCTCGAGTCGGAGAGCTTCCGCAAGAGCCGCGGCCCGCTGACCGTGGCGATGGGCAAGGACATCTTCGGCAACCCGGTGACCTCCGATCTCGCCAAGATGCCGCATCTGCTCGTCGCCGGATCGACGGGCACGGGCAAAAGCGTGTTCCTGAACGCCTTCCTCTGCTCGCTTCTCTGTCGCGCCACGCCTAACGAGCTCAAGCTCTTGATGGTCGATCCCAAGATGCTCGAGCTCTCGATCTACGACGGCATTCCGCATCTGATCGCCGATGTGGTCACGAGTCCGAAGCGCGCGGCGGCGGCGCTCCAGGGCATCGTGCGCAAGATGGAAGAGCGTTACCAGATGATGAGCGCGACGGGCGTGCGCAACATCGATCAGTTCAACGAGAAAGCGCGCAAATGCATCGCGGCCGGTGAGGAGTCCTTCCACCTGAAGCCGCGGTCGGGGCAGACCGAGGGCGACGAGATCGAGTGGCAGGAGCTGCCCTACATCGTCGTCGTGATCGACGAGCTCGCGGATCTCATGATGTCGTCGGCGAGGGAGGTCGAGGAGTCGCTCCAACGCCTCGCGCAGATGGCGCGCGCCTCGGGCATCCACCTCGTGCTCGCGACCCAGCGCCCGAGCGTCGACGTCTTGACCGGTGTCATCAAGGCGAACTTCCCGGCCCGGGTCTCCTTCCAGGTCTCCTCGGGCATCGACAGCCGAACGATCCTCGACCAGAAGGGCGCCGACGACCTGCTCGGCATGGGCGACATGCTCTTCCTGCCTCCGGGCATGGCGGTACTCCAGCGTATCCACGGCCCCTTCGTGACCGAGACGGAGGTCCACGCTCTCGTCGCGTTCCTGAAGGGCCAGGGCCGCCCCGTCTTCGACGATGACCTGGTCAAGGCCGACCTCGAGGCGGAGAAGGTCGAGAGTCGGGGCGAGGACATTGACGAAATGTACGACCAGGCGGTCGCGATCGTCGCCGAAACCCGGAACGCATCGATCTCCTACGTCCAGCGGCGCCTGAAGATCGGATACAACCGAGCGGCTAGGATCATCGAGCAGATGGAACAGGACGGTATGATCGGGCCTCAGATTGGTGCGAAGGGCCGCGAGGTGCTTCTGCCGGCACCCGACCGCGCAGGGGATTAGCGGAGCCGGGGCGCGGGTGTGCGTGCTTCCTGAAAGTGTGGCTTCCTGAAGGGATGAGAGCTGAAGACATGAGAGTCGCAGCGTGAACAAGATTCGTTCGTGGGTGGTGCAGGCGCGCGGGGTCTGCTGGAGCCTTTGCAGGTTCGTCCTGGTGATGCTGTTGGCGACGGTCGGAGCACGCGCCGGCGAGTCGAAGCCCGCGTGTGAAGCGGGAATTGCGGAGCAGACGGCCCGCAAGATCCAGGCGCGCTACGAAGGCATTCGCGATCTGCGCGCCGAGTTCGAGCAGACGAACGTCTCCGCGACTTTCGAGGGCGAAGCGCTGATGAAGCCCGAGCCCCGGCACGGACAGGTGGTGTTCGCGAAGCCGGGCAAGATGCGCTGGACCTACGCCCCGCCCGAGGCGAGCGTCGTCGTCAGCGATGGCAAGACGCTCTGGATCCACGATCTCGAGGCGAAGACGGTCACGCGGCTGGCGGTGACCGAGGGGTATCTGACGGGTGCTGCGCTCCAGTTCCTGATGGGAGACGGCAAGATTCTCGGCTCCTTCCGAGTGAGCGCCACCGACTGCGACACGAAGCAGGTCACGCTCGACCTGGTTCCGAACGAGGATGCGAGCTACGAGCGTCTCGGTCTCGTCGCGGACCGCGTGACGGGGAGCGTCGTGGCGACCTCGGTGATCGATCTGTTCGGGAACCTCACGCGGATCCGTTTCGACAAGCTCGAAGAGAATCGCAATCCACCGCCGGACACCTTCGTGCTGAAGATCCCAGAAGGTGTGGAAGTGATCGACTACGCCGAATCTCGACCTCGTTGAATTCGAAGCCTGCAGCGGCGAACCCGGGTGGGCTTTTTCTTCACCTGGATGGGCCCCCGCCCGCGCGATCCACGGCCCATTGCGGTGCAGCCTGAGCGCAGTGCGAGATAGGACGTACGCGTCCGCACTCCGGCCAGGCCCGATCAGCCGAGATCGGCGGGCTGCCGCCGTGGGTGGCAGCCACTGCCCAGCGAAACCCGCGAAACGCATCGGGGTACCCACCCGAATGAACGCTCGCGGCCCTTTGCGGCGCGAACTGCTCGCCAGAGACGATGCCGGGGCGTGCGTTGCACCGTTCGGACCCGATGTGTTCCCAATGGAACGACGAAGTCGTTATGAAACAGGGGTTTACGCGGGTCTCTGCCCGTTTTCTTTGGTTGACATGGTCAGCTCGGCGGATAGACTGCGAAAAGTCGAAAAAGGCTTAAAAACCAAAGGGTTTCGCGATTCTGGAGGTTCGGATGCACCGCTCTGGACTGCCGCGAAGAGTGGCTTGAGCCGGGGCCGCTCCGCCGCAGCGCAGGAAAACGCCGAGAAATCGACGGGGATGGTCGGAGGAGACGATCGCCGCGGTGGGCTCGCGAACGGACTGCGGTGGGATCCGCGAGGCTTTCGCGGGCCGTGTCGGCCCGGGACCGGGGGGAGTGTGACTTTCGCGACCGCAGACGCCTCGAGCGTCACCAGGCGGCGGGTGCACGCGGGCCAAAGCGCCTGGCGCGGGGTCGCTGCCGGGAGCCCGCGTGCGTCGATGGGATTCACAGAACTGATTGATCTGGAAGGCATTTTCTCGCAGCCGTCGACCAGCGGGTGCGGCCGGGGGCGCTCTTTTCGCGTGGCTCCGCGTGTCCGTGATGGACAACACCGGGACGCGCTCCCGGAGCGACCGCTTGGGGCGATGAGTTTCGATTCGGAGGTCGACCCGTGCCGCCCCGTCTCACTGCCGGCACAGCCTTTGCAAAGTTGTTCAGCCGTGGATCGCTTTGACAGTTCTTCGCCGCACGGGAATGCGGTGCGAGGAAACCAGGAGAAGACGCGATGAGCGAAAATGATTCGGATTCGGGACCGGGCTCGGGACGCAAGGGCTTCGTGCGCGACGTGATGCGGCGGATCGCTCCTTCGACGACTGGGCGCCCGGGGGACGAGCCGGAATCGGATCCGCGACGGCCGGGCGAGGAGCGATCCGCCAGCGAAGCGGAACGACTGCACGACGCCATGCGCTTCTTCGGCAGTGACTCGAACGAGTTCCGACACCGCCTCGACCGCATGCTCGCAGACTTCGAGACGCTCCGGCGCCGCTACGAGCAGGTCCGCACGCAGCACCACGACGCCGAGCGCCAGAACGAGAAGCTCGTCGCGATGCTGCAGGAAGCCAAGCAGCAGATCGAGCTCTTGAAGGAAGAGGTGGACAAGCTCTGCGCGCCGCCCAACACCTACGGCGTCTTCATCCGCGCCAACAAGGACGGCACGTCCGAGATCCTGATGGAAGGCCGCCCGATGCGGGTGAACGTGCATCCGAACCTCGATCCGTTCCGGCTCGAAGAGGGCCAGTACGTCGTGCTGAACGAGGCGTTCAACATCATCGAGGGCGCCGAGTACACCCAGCGCGGCGAGGTCTGCAAGATCATCGACAAGATCTCGGAGAGCCGTGTGATCGTCTCGGGTCACACCGACGAAGAGCGCGTCGTGACCCTGTCGGAGCCGCTGCGCCGGGAGAATCTCAAGGTCGGTGACCCGATCCTGGTCGACACGCGGACGCAGTACGCTTTTGAGAAGCTTCCGAAGTCGTCGGTCGAAGAGGTGATGCTCGAGGAGATCCCGAATGTCACCTACGACGACATCGGCGGCCTGGGCGACCAGATCGAGATCCTGCGCGATTCGGTCGAGCTGCCCTACATGCACCCCGAGGTCTTCCTCGAGCACAAGCTGCGACCGCCGAAGGGCATCCTGCTCTACGGACCGCCGGGCTGCGGCAAGACCCTGATCGCGAAGGCCGTTGCCAATAGCCTCGCCAAGCGGATCGAGCAGCGCACTGGCAAGGCGACGACTGCCTACTTCTTGAACGTGAAGGGCCCCGAGCTCCTCAATAAGTACGTCGGCGAGACGGAGAGCAAGCTGCGCGACGTGTTCAAGAAGGCGCGCGAGAAGGCCTCCGAGGACGTGCCGGTGGTCGTCTTCTTCGACGAGATGGACTCGCTCTTCCGCATGCGTGGATCGGGCATCTCGTCGGACATGGAAGCGACGGTCGTCGCCCAGTTCCTGTCGGAGATCGACGGGGTCGAGGCGCTCGAGAACGTGATCGTGATCGGCGCCAGCAACCGGCAGGATCTGATCGATCCCGCCGTGCTGCGCCCGGGACGCCTGGACCTGAAAGTCAAGGTGTCGCGGCCCGATCGCACGGCGGCGCGGGAGATCATCAAGAAATACCTGACGCCCGATCTCCCGCTGCATGCGGAATCGGTCGCCAGGTACGGGGGCGACAAGGCCGTTACGTGCGAGAAGATGATCGACGAGGTCATCGACAACATGTATTCGACGGGTGACGAGAACAAGTTCCTCGAGGTGACCTACGCCAAGGGCGAGCGCGAGATCTTCTACTTCAAGGACTTTTCGTCGGGCGCCATGCTGGAGAACATCGTGGCGCGGGCCAAGCGAAAGGCGGTGAAGCGCTTCCTCCAAGGCGGCGAACACGGAATCAGGGCCGAGGACATGATCGAGTCTGTGCGCGAGGAGTTCAAGGAGAACGAGGATCTCCCGAACACCACGAATCCCGACGACTGGGCACGCATCTCCGGCCGCAAGGGCGAGCGGATCATCAACGTCCGCACGCTCATCACCGGGATGGAGCGCAAGGAACAGACCATCGAGAACGTCTCGAGTGGTCAGGGTCAGTACCTGTAGGTCCGTGGGGCCGATAGGCCGTTTGGTCTGCTTGCGCCCCGGGATTCCGGGGCGCGACCTTCCCGGGGAGCTTCGAGACCGCGATGGCGATTCCGACCGTCATGGGAACAGAGATCGAGTTCGGGATCACGGTCAAGAACGACCCTGATTTCGATCCGATCTCGTCCTGCGTCCTGATCGTGAACGCCTATCGCGAGGATCCCGAGGGCCGGATCCTCTGGGATTACGATCAGGAGAACCCGCTGGCCGATGCGCGCGGCTTCCAGGTCGAGGGTGAGAAGTACACGCCCAACCAGCAGGAGAACATCGCCCGCAACAAGACCTTGATCAACGGCGCCCGTTACTACGTCGATCACGCACATCCCGAGTACTCGAGCCCCGAGGTGACGAATGCGCGCGATGTCGTGATCCATGAGAAGGCCGGCGAGCGGATCGTCGAGATGAGCCGACGGGAGGCGAATACTCTGCTTCCCGCTGGGGCCGAAATGTTGATCTACAAGAACAACAGCGACCGTAAAGGCAACAGCTACGGCTGTCACGAGAACTATCTGATGGATCGGCGGACCTCGTTCAAGCAGGTCGTCGAGCCGCTGCTTCCGTTCTTCGCGACCCGCCAGATCTGGTGCGGGGCGGGCAAGGTAGGGAGCGAGAATCGCAGCCATCCGTGCGACTATCAGATCTCGCAGCGCGCCGACTTCTTCGAGACCGAGGTCGCGCTCGACACGATGGTCAAGCGGCCGATCGTGAATACGCGGGACGAGCCGCACGCTGATCGCGAGAAATACCGAAGACTGCACGTGATCGTCGGCGATTCCAACATGTCGGAATACACGATCTACCTGCGAAACGGCGTTACAGCGCTGATTCTCGCCATGATCGAGGACGGCGCGATCACGAAGGGACTCTCGCTGCGGGATCCCGTGCGCGCGATTCGCGACGTTTCGCACGATCCTGCGCTCCGGATCAAGCTCCCGATGGACGATGGCCGCCAGCGGACGGCACTCGAGATCCAGAACGATTTCCTGGAGATGGCGCTCGCCTACACGTCCTCGCGTTCGCTCGACCCGATCCAGAAGGACGTGCTGCAGAAATGGGAGCACACCCTCGCTGCGCTCGGGCGTGATCCGATGGAGCTCGATACGCGCATCGACTGGATCATCAAGAAACGGCTGATCGAGAGCTATATGAGCCGTAAGAAGCTCGACTGGACCGACTCCCAGGTCCAGATGCTTGACCTGCAATACCACGATCTGCGCCCCGACAGGGGTCTCTATTTCCTGCTCGAACGCCAGGGCAAGGTCGAGCGGATCGTGACCGACGAGGAGATCCAGCACGCGGTCTATCATCCTCCGGTCGACACCCGTGCCTACTTCCGGGGCGAATGTCTGCGGCGTTATCCCGGCGAGATCTTTGGCGTGAACTGGGATTCGATCTCGTTCGGGCTGGGCGACGAATCGATCAAACGAGTGATGATGTCCGAGCCCCTGAAGGGCACCAAGGAATTTGTAGAATCCCTGCTCGACCGATCCCGGACGGCCGCGCAGCTGCTCGAGAACATGCAGGCCTGACGAAGGCCTATGCTGGGCAACAAAGGGCTGCGCAATCCAGGGCTGGGGACGACCGGACTGAGAGACCGAGAAGAAGAGTCGAAGAAGAGTCGGTGTTCTTGGAAGTCAAGCCTGGGCGATGTCACGACTGATGTCACGACTGATGTTACGACCAAGGTCGGAGAAGATCGGAGGACGAGACGATGAAGACGAATCAGCTGGACAGGACGCGCGCTCGAATCGAGGTCGGCGCGGATCCGATGCCGCTCTACATGGCTTCCTCATCCGAACAGAAGCAGAAGCAAAAGGGCGGCGGCGGTGATGAGGGCGACGGAAAGGGCGAGGGCGGACAGAAGCTCGCCGAGAAGGGCGAGGAGCTCAAGGAGGAGATGGACAATCTCCTCGACGAGATCGACGCCGTGCTCGAAGAGAATGCAGAGGAGTTCGTGAAGAACTACGTGCAGCGGGGCGGCGAATAGCCGGGTCCGCCGGCCGTCTTCAACCACGGCGTCAACCACGGCCTCAGGCGCGATCAGCGCTCGAGGGATCCGTGGTCGACGCAGCCACGGTGGACGGATCACAGAATCGACGATTCGCATGTTTTCTGAGGGGGGAACAGTGCTGTTTCGAGGCAGCTATCAGGGCTCCAGCTTCTTCGAGCTACTCCAGCTCGACCATCGACATCTCCTGCCGGATCTGGCCGCCTGGGGCCGCAGCGCGGTCGCGAGCGTGCCCCATGGCACGACCGTGCTCGCGATGCGCTTCACGAACGGGGTCCTCGTCGCCGGCGATCGTCTCGCGACCGCCGGTCATACGGTGGCGTCGCGCGACGTGGTCAAGGTCTTCGAGACCGATCCGTACTCGGTGATGGCGATCTCGGGGGCGGCGGGGCCGTGCATCGAGATGGCGCGCATCCTCTCGGTCGAGCTCGAGCACTACGAGAAGATCGAGGGCGAGGGTCTCGAACTCGAGGGCAAGGCCAACAAGCTCTCCCAGATGATCCGGGCCAATCTGCCTGCGGCGATGCAGGGACTCGCCGTCGTGCCGCTCTTTGCTGGATACGATACTCGCCGCAAGACGGGCCGGCTCTGGAAGTTCGACATTACGGGTGGACGCTACGAGGAGACCGAGTTCGATGCGACGGGCTCCGGTGGCCTGTACGCCCGGGAGTCGCTGAAGCACGGTTGGACGCGAACTCTCTCGCGTGACGAGGCCGTCAAGGTCACGGTCTCCGCGCTCACCGCGGCGGCGGATGAAGACCGGGCGACCGGTGGCGTCGATCTCGAACGCGGAATCTATCCGATCATCAAGATGTGCACCGCGAGCGGTCACGCCGACGCCACGGAAGCGGAGATCGCGGCCTGCTATCGCGAGATCCTCGCGGCCCGAGCAGCGGGAGGGAATCGCTGATGTCGATGCCGTTCTACGTATCACCCGAACAGGTGATGGCGGACAAGGCCGAGTTCGCGCGCAAGGGCATCGCGCGCGGGAAATCGATCGTCGCCCTCGAATTCCAGGGCGGGATCCTGCTGATGGCCGAGAACTCGACGAGCTTGTCGAAGGTCGGCGAGATCTACGATCGACTGGCCTTCGCCGGCGTCGGGAAGTTCAGCGAGTTCGACCAGCTGCGAAAGGTCGGCGTGCGATTCGCGGACACGAAGGGTTATGCATACAGCCGCGAGGACGTGCGCGGGAAGGGCATGGCCAATGCATTTTCCCAGGTGATGGGCGAGGTCTTCACACGAGAGATCAAGCCGCTCGAGGTCGAGATCATCGTGGCCGAGATCGGTGACGATCGCTACGCGGATCACCGCGCCAACTCGCTCTACCGCATCAAGTACGACGGCTTCATCAGCGATCACAAGGGCTTCTGCGTGATCGGGGGCAAGGTGGAGGAAGTCGAGTCGGTGTTGAAGAACGACTATCGACAAGACATGCCCGCGGGGGACGCGGCGAGACTCGGACGCCGCGCATTGAACGCCGGAGCAGAACGAAGTTCGGAATTGGGAGCGGCGAGTCTGGAAGTGTGTCTCCTCGATCGGAGCCGGACCGGCCGCAAGTTCTGCCGCCTTTCTACCGATGAAGTTCAAGGTATGCTCGACAGCTGAGGCCGGACGCAGCTCGCATCCGGTCATGCGTCGATCACGTGGTCAGGCGGCTTTGTGCAAAAGCGCATCTACGGCATCGAGACCGAGTACGGGATCATCTTCACTCCCGAGGGCCGCAAGACCCTGCCGGTCGAGAAGGCGATCCGCTTCCTCTTCGAAAAGCTGATCACGACCGAACACTTCCTGAACGTCTTCCTCGAGAACGGCGCCCGCTTCTACCAGGACACGGGCTGCCACCCCGAGTACGCGACCCCCGAGTGCGCGTCGCCCGGGCAGCTGGTCATCTTCGACAAGGCCGGTGAGCGGATCCTCGAGGACCTGCAGGTCTACGCCGAGGAGAAGATCCGGGAAGAGCGCATCGGCGGCCGGCTCTCGATCTTCAAGAACAACACGGATTTCGTCGGCAATAGCTACGGCTGCCACGAGAACTACCTCGTCGATCGCGACGTCGACTTCTACTACCTCGCCGAGCAGCTGATCCCGTTCCTCGTGACGCGCCAGATCTACACCGGCGCCGGCAAGGTCTTCCAGACCCAGGACGGCATCCACTACTGCGTGTCGCAGCGCGCCCAGCACATCTACCAGAAGATCTCGGGCACGACGACCAATGATCGCTCGATCATCAATACCCGCGACGAGCCCCATGCCGACCGCGAGAAGTATCGACGGCTCCACGTCATCGTGGGCGACTCGAACATGAGCGAGTACACGAACTTCATCAAAGTGGGTACCTGCTCCGTCGTCCTCCAGATGATCGAGGACAACTACATCAACAAGGACTTCACGCTCCGCAATCCGGTCAAGGCGATCAAGGACATCACCTACGACTCGACCTGCAAGCGAAGGCTCCGCCTCGATAATGGCCGCGAATACTCGCCGATCGAGATCCAGCGCGAATACTGCGAGATGGCGCAGAAGTACATCGAGCAGTACCCGGTGACCGACGATCACAAGCTGGCCGTCCAGATGTGGCAACACGTGCTCGACTGCCTCGACACCGACCCCGACAAGCTCGATCGCCAGATCGACTGGGTGATCAAGCGGCGCCTGATCCAGTCCTGGGTGGACAAGCACAAGACGACCTGGACCGATCCGCGAGTCCTGATGCTGGATCTCCAGTACCACGACATCCGTCGCGAGCGGAGCCTCTACTACCTGCTCGAGCGGCGGGGTCAGGTCGAGCGGCTCTTCACCGACGAACAAGTGGACGCCGCGAAGACGACTCCGCCCCCCGACACGCGCGCGCGCATGCGGGGCGAGTTCATCAAGCTTGCGCGGGAGAACTCGATCCAGTACGACCTCGACTGGTCGAATATCCGGCTCGGCAATCTCTTGAATGTTCGTGTGATCTGCAATAACCCCTTCGAGACCGACACCGAGAAGGTGGCCGAGCTGGTGCGCACGATCCAGAAGACGAATCTCCGCAAGACGAGCCTCTCGAAGCTCGTGATCCAGTCCTAGCAAGAGCGGAAGGCGTAGGTCGAAGACGATGGCGCTCGATTCGAATTCACCCGGGGATGACCGAAGTGCTTCCAGCGCGGCGGAGAAGCTCGCGGGAGCCGGTCTCAAGCTCGTGAGCGAACGCGGCGCGGGGGCCGGCGCGACGGGTACTGCGGGCGCGGCTCCGGGGCCGGGCTGGGCAGCGGATGCGGCGACCGATGCGAAGGGATCGGGTGCGACTCTCGGCTCGAGCCCGATCGGTCGCGGTGACCGGAAGCCAGGCCGTCAGGTTCCGCTCTGGCTGTTCGCGGCGCTCGTCGTCGTGCTCCTGATCGGATATGGCTACCAGGTCCACCATGCGAGCCAGCTCGAATTCGAGGTCGCCCGCCTCGAGCAATCCCTGACCCGGGCCGAGGCCCGGCTCGAATCCCACCGGACCCATCTGCTCGAGATCCGCGGGGGTGTGCACGATCTGTCCGCGCGGCTCGAGAGCCTGCGCGCCCTGATCGACCAGGATCCGACGGCTGCGGCCTCGAAGCCGCCGGCTGCCGATTCCCCGAAGCCCGCCGCGCCCTAGCACTCCGCCCCGCATCTTCCCTCGCTCGCCCGCCATTTCTCTGGCTACGGCCGCCCCCGCCGTTCGCTCGAGAGCGCTGTTCGAGTTCCGGGGTGGTGAAGATCACGCGGGCCGTCGGGTCTGCGCGCACCGCCTGTGAGCCGATTCACCAGCAATGGGTTCGTTTTCCCCGCATGAACCCCCCTTTTGCCTCAACCCTTGCGCATTCGTGCCGATGAAAGGAGAGGGCGTTGCGCTGCCCCCCACGCAGGCCGCCTTCCTTGGAGACCCGGATGATCTTCGACGCTCTTTTTGGAATGTTCTCCCACGATCTCGCGATCGATCTCGGTACCGCCAACACGCTCGTCTACAGCAAGGGCAGGGGCATCGTCTGCTCGGAGCCCAGTGTCGTCGCGGTCACCACGAACGCATCGGGTGGACACCGCGTGCGCGCCGTGGGCCATGCGGCGAAAGAAATGTTAGGCCGTACGCCCGGAAATATCGAAGCGGTCCGCCCGATCAAGGATGGCGTGATCGCCGACTTCGAGATTACCGAGGCGATGCTCCGCTATTTCATCCAGCGCGCACACAACCGGCGTACGCTGGCTCGTCCCCGGATCGTGATCTGTGTGCCGCCGTGCATCACGAGTGTCGAGAAGCGTGCCGTTCGTGAGTCGGCGCTCTCGGCGGGCGCCCGCGAGGTGTTCCTGATCGAGGAGCCGATGGCGGCGGCGATCGGTGCTGGGCTCGACGTGACGGCGCCTACCGGCAACATGGTCGTCGA
>JANNQH010000793.1:0-6002 GCA_031400655.1 Deltaproteobacteria bacterium
CCGTTCAACCGTTCAGCCAGACCCCGGCGTCGACGACCAGCGTCTGACCCGTCATGAGGCGACTGTCCTCGCAGGCGAGGTAGACGGCCGTACCGGTCAGGTCGTCCGGCTCGAGCGTCATGCCCATCGGTGAGCCCGCCTTCAATCCCTTGATCGCGAATTCCGGCACGATCTTCTTGGTCGCCTCCGACATCGTCACACCCGGCGCGATCGCGTTGACCCGAATCCCGTCCTGGCCGGCCTGCCGCGACATCATCTTTGTCATGTAGATCATGCCCGACTTCGAGAGGCCGTAGGCGTTGGTGCTGAAGTTGTCGAAAGGCATCGGCGGCAGGGGCAGCGGGTAGGCCGCCGTCGAGGCGATATTGATGATCGAGCCCGAATGCTGCTCGCGCATGACCGGATAGACGGCCCGGGAGCAGATCAGCTGGCCGATCAGATTGATCTCGAGGACCTTCCGCAGGTACGGGATGGTCTGATCCATGATGTCCTGGTCGTAGTAGAGAGCGGCGTTGTTGATCAGCACGTCGATCCGACCGAACTCGGTCTTCACGCGCTTCGCCATCTCGGCCGTCTGCTCCTCGCTCGTGATGTCGACCCGGAGCGCGATCGCGCGACCGCCCTTCTCCTGGATCTCCCGTGCCACGGCGTTCGCCTGGTCGTCGCGCAGATCGATCACCGCCACAGCGGCACCTTCCTGCGCGAAGCGCAGACAATAAGCGCGCCCGATTCCCTGGGCGCCGCCGGTGATGATTGCGACCTTGCCCGCGAGTCTGCCTTGATCGGCCATGAGTCGGTTCCTCTTTTTGGTTTGGGTCTGCACGCCGCAGCGCGCCTAGCGGACGAAGAGCGAGCGGCTCGGATCGAGATGCGCCCAGGCCTTGGGCAGCGACACGTCTCGAACCGGCTTGCGCGGCGGCATGTTAAATTCCGAAGGCGGCCGCCAGCCCATGTCGCGCATCGTCTGCCCGACGTGGGTCATGTTGAGCATGTCGTGGCTATAACAGAAGAGACCTTTGCCGGCGTAGTAGAGGATCGAGAGGCCGGGAACGACCCAGGGCCTCCCCTCCGCGTCGTTTCCCAGGACCTGGTCCCACTGCGAGACGACGCGATGGCCATCCGCCATGGTCCAGTTCTCGGGGGTCGACCAGCCATGGCCTGTCAGCCCGGCCATCGATTCTTCCATGAAGTTGCGAATCGCCTCGCGGCCCTCGACGCGACCCCAGGCCGGGTCGATGTAGACGGCGTCCTCGGTGAAGAAACCGTTGGCGAGCTCGGACCAGGTCCGCTTGCCCACATCGATCTCATCGCGCGCCGCGACGTATCTCCGGTAGTGGGCGATGGCTTCCGTTTCGAGGGCGGTCGGCATGGGTCGCTTCTTTCGGGAGCTCCAAGGAGGGGTTCAAGATGGCCCGCTCGGCGGGCGTTTGCCACTCGCGCACCCGCCTTATGGGTTAGCGTTCTGGTGCCGGGCGATGCGTCCCGGAGCCCTCTCGATCCACTCGGAGATTTCGAAGCATGGCCCTCTGGAACGACGCGCGACTGCTGATCGACGGCGAGCTGGTGGAAGCGACCGGCCGCGGTCGCTTCGACAACATCGACCCCGCGACCGAAGAAGTGATCGGCAGCGTTCCGAACGCCACCGCCGAAGACGCGCGTCGCGCGATCGCCGCCGCCCGTCGGGCCTTCGACGAGACGGGCTGGTCACGCGATCACGCGCTGCGCGCGCGCTGCCTGCGCCAGCTGCGCGACGGCCTGAATGCCCGCCTCGAGGAGCTTCGCAAGCTGACCGTCGCCGAGGTCGGCTGTCCGATCTCGATGACCTACGGCCCCGGCTTGAACGACCCGATCAGCTGGCTCGGGAACTACGCCGACTTCCTCGAACGATTCGAGTGGCGCAGGGACGCGGGCATCGCCGTGGTGATGGGGCAGCGCACGCAACGCTTCGTCGAGCTGGAGCCGATCGGCGTCGTCGGGGCGATCACGCCGTGGAACGTGCCCCACGACATCAACCTGAAGAAGGTGGGCTGGGCCCTCGCCGCCGGCTGCACGGTCGTGTTGAAGGCGGCGCCCACCACTTCGTGGTGCGCGAACTTCCTCGGCGAGGTCGCTGCCACCGCGACCGACCTCCCGCGCGGCGTGTTCAACGTGTTGACCGCCTTCAACAACGACGTCGGCGAGGTCATCACGAACGACCGGCGCGTGGATCTCATCGGCTTCACCGGCTCGACCGATACCGGCAAGCGAATCCTCGAAGTCTGCGCACCACAGGTCAAGCGCACTCAGCTCGAGCTCGGCGGCAAATCCGCCGCGATCGTGCTCCCCGACATGCCCAACCTCGCCGCCGTCGCCGGCGCGATGGCGGCCAGCGTCTGCTTCCACGCGGGCCAGGGCTGCGCAATCCTGTCCCGACTGCTGGTGCCGAAGCGCGAGCTCGACGCCGTCCTCGAAGCGACGAAGCAGGCGATGCAGAACGTGAAGTACGGCGATCCGATGGATCCCGCGAACATCATGGGGCCGCTGAACAGCGCGATCCAGCGCGAGCGCGTCGAGGGCCACGTCCAGAAGGCGATCGCCGACGGGGCGAAGCTGATCGTCGGCGGCGGCCGGCCGAAGCATCTCGCGAAGGGTTATTTCTTCGAACCGACCGCGCTGCTCGCCGACGAGAACTCGGCCTTCGCCCAGAACGAGGTGTTCGGCCCGGTCCAGTGCATCCTCGGCTACGAGGACGAAAAGGACGCGATCCGGATCGCGAACAACTCCCGCTACGGCCTCTCGGGCGCGATCATGGGCCCCGACGTCGAGCGGGCGCTCGCAGTGGCCCGTCAGATCCGGACCGGCACGCTCTCCGTCTGCGGCGGCGTCTACTACAACTGGGACGTCCCGTTCGGCGGCTACAAGGAATCCGGCATCGGCCGGGAGCACGGCGCGATCGGCTTCGAAGAGCACCTCGAGGCGAAGACGATCGCGGTGCCGGCGCGTTAAGCGCGGCCGCCGCGCCGGGCGCCCTACGCCGCCGCTTCAGTTCGCCGGCTCGAGGCGGAGGATCTGGCTGCCGGCGCGGTGCTCCAGCAGGACGACGATCTCGCCTTTCGGGCCGACCTCGACGTCGCGAAAGCGACCGAGGCCGGCGATCAGCGTCTCATGCTCGACCTCGCCGTTCTCGTCGAGCACATAACGCCAGAGGTCGTTCTTCGAGAGCGTCGCGATGATCGCCTGGTCCTGCCATTTCGGGAACGCGGCGCCCCGGTAGAAGACCAGGCTCGAGGCCCCCGGCGACGGTGTCCACGCGATCGCCGGACGCTCGAGGGTCGCCCGATCGACGGCGAGCCCGAGCTCTTCCGCGTAGAGGATCGGGCGACCATCGTAATCGACGCCCTCGCTGATGACGGGCCAGCCGTAGTTGACGCCCGCCCGGATCAGGTTGCACTCGTCGCCGCCGCGCGGTCCGTGTTCCGTCGCCCAGACGCGCCCCGTGGCGCGGTCGAAGGCGATCCCCTGCGGCACCCGGTGGCCGAGGGTGTAGATGCCGGGCAGCGCTCCGGGGACATCGACGAAGGGATTGTCCTCGGGGATGCGGCCATCGTCGTACACGCGGATGATCTTGCCGTAGGGCTTGTCGAGGCTCTGGACGCCGGCGTAGTCGACAAACATCCCGACCGTCAAGAAGACATGTCCCGCAGCGTCGAAGGTGATGCGCGCGGCGCTGCCATTCTCGAGGCCGTCCTGATAGGTCTCCTTCGGCGCTTCCCAGATCGTCTGTTGGTCGACCCAGACGTTTCCCTTCAAACGCCCGCGCACGAGCTTGACCATCACGACCGGCCGGTCGGTGGCGCGGCTCGCGGTGTTGCAACCCTCGCAGCGGTCGCCGAAGGAGAGATAGATCCAGCCGTTCTTCGCGTAGTCGGGGTGGAGCTCGACCTCGTGCATCCAGCCCATCCCGGCGTAGGTCGTGCCGCGGAGCTCGGAGTCGGCGTAGACCTTCGGCGTGCCGGTGACGAGAGTCGCCGAGGCGCCGTCGGCGGTGACGATCGACAGACCGCGCATCTTCTCCGTGACGAGGATCCGGCCATCGGGGAGCGGCGCGATCGAATAGGGCTCCGAGAAGCCGCCGCGGACGGGGCGGATCACGAAATCGTGGAGCTTCGTCTTGATCGGCTCCGTCGGAATCACTGGCGGGATGCCTACCCCGTTGCCCTGCTCGCCCCGGTCCCCCTCGCGCTTCTCGAGCAGGAAGATCGCGAGACCCCGGATGTCCGAGGCGGGCAAGGTCTTCTCCCAGCCCGGCATCTTCGCGCCAAAGCCCGTCGAGATGCTGGCGACGATGTCGTCGAGGGAATCGCCGTGATCAAGCGCCGGGACGAGCAGCGACGAGCCCAGCGCCGAGCCCTCGAGCTCCTTACCGTGACAGACGGCGCAATTCGCCGTGTAGATGCTCCCCATCTCGTCCGGCACGACCCACGCGTCGCGGGCCGGATCTCCCTTCAGCTCGGAGGTCGCTTCGGCGCCTTCAGCGGCCGCCGCAGGGGCCGCCTCGGACGCCCCGCCCTCCCCGGCGCGCCCCCCATCGCCCCCGGCACAGGCCAGGACTGCGAGCAGCGCACATAACAAGAGCGCGCGGACGCCGGGCTTGAGAAGGCGGGCGAGCCTCGAGTCGAACGCGGGCGAATCGGAACCGGTCGAGGCGTGGGCGCGTGTCGGCATGACCCGGACTATAGTCACGAGTCCACGGCCGGACCCCGCGTTCCGACCTTACTTCTGGGAGTGCCCATGGCGCCGCGACAACATCTCGGACAACACGTCGGACAGAGCCTCGAAGAGTCGATCGCCCACCTGCGCAAGGAGCTCGCTTCCGGCTCTCCCCTTTCGACCTCCGATCGTACTCTGCTCGACCGTACCCTCGCCGAGGTCGCCGTCCATCTCGACGACGAGAATCCGGCGACGGTTCTGACCGACCCGCTCTACGAAGAGCTCCGGGAGCTTGCCGCTCGGATGGAGAAGACCCGTCCGAGTCTCTCCATCGTGCTCGGTCGCATCATCGACGCGCTCTCCCAGCTGGGCATCTGAGCCCGCCCTGAACCCCCGAAGAAGGATTCCGCTTGGACCCGAAAGCCATCGACGAAATCATCCGCACCCGTCGCACGATCAAGCCCGGCATGATGAGCGAGGCGCCGATTCCCGAGGCCGACCTGCAGGCCGTGCTCGAGAGCGCGCGCTGGGCGCCCAGCCACGGCTTGACAGAGCCCTGGCGCTTTCGCATCCATCGCGGCCCCGGCCGCAAATCCCTCGGCGACTCGCTAGGAGCCCTCTATGAAAAGGCGCTTCCGCCGGAGATGCAGAAGCCGGGGAAGGCAGACAATCTGCGGTCGCTTCCGCTGAAGGCGCCGATCGTGATCCTCGTCTGGATGGCGCGCCAGGAGATCGAGAAGATCGCCGAGGTCGAGGAGATCGAGGCGGTCGCCTGCGCGGTGCAGAACATGCAGCTCGTCGCGACGGCGCGCGGTCTCGGCAGCTTCTGGTCGACGCCCCCCGTCCTTTATACGCCCGAGATGAATACCTGGATGGGCATCGGCGCGAAGGACCGCTGCCTCGGGCTCTTCTATCTCGGCTACCCCGCGAATCCCGCCGACTGGCCGCAGGGCCGGCGGCGGCCGATCGAAGAGAAGATTGAGTGGGTCGACGCCTGAGGCGTGTCCCCTGATCCACACACTGCGCGGGATTTTCTTCTGTGAAAGTCCCTGCGCGCGCTTCGCCAATTGTTTGACGAAGACGGTTCGACCTTCACAGAAACGTCACCGTCGCGCGACGAGGTCGCCCCGACCACTCCGGATACTCGGCCGCGTTGACGAGGAGTCTGGCCCACCCGGGTGGTAGATCCAGAGATTCCTCTACTCCACGTTCCTCACGAACCGAGTGAGATCTTGAGACCCCGCCCCATCGTCGCCTGGCGAGCCAATGCCGATCTCCATCCGCCGTACCCGGTCGGAGCGGCGCGGTGGCGA
>JANNQH010000794.1:0-1558 GCA_031400655.1 Deltaproteobacteria bacterium
CAGGTCCACGCGAATCCCGAGCAGTGGCGCGAGATGCTCGTCCGGAGCGCCAGCGCCAATGCGGCGGGGGCGCGGCTGGTGCCCCAGGTCCTCGCGCGGCCGGCGGGCTTGCTCGCCTCCTTCGACACCTTCAATCCCTTCGCGAACCGCCCCGCCTATCAGGAGGTCGCCGACCTCCCGATGGCCGAGCGCGTGCGACGTCTGCGGGAGCCGGAGCGCCGCGCGCGGCTCCTCTCCGAGGGGAGCCACGACAACGCCGGCATGGGCATCATGCGCCACAGCCTGCGGAGCGCCTTCGCGATGGACAAGGGCGTCGTCTACGAGCCCGATCCGGACGAGTCGATCGCGGCGCGGGCGACGCGGGCGGGGGTCGATCCGATCGAGATGCTCTTCGACACGCTCTGCGATCTCGCCGAGGCGTCTGTCGGCGGCAAGACACGCATGCTCCACGTCTACTTCAGCGGCTACGCCCACGGCGATCTCGACGCGATCGGCGAAATGCTCGCGAGCGATCTCACGGTGGCGGGACTTGCCGATGGCGGCGCCCACTGCAGCATGATCTGCGATGCCAGCATGCCGACCTTCATGCTGGCCCACTGGGTCCGCGATCGGACGCGGGGGCCGAAGCTCTCCCTCGAGCAGGCGGTGCGGATGCTCTCGAAGGAGCCGGCGGAGCTCTACGGCCTCTGCGATCGAGGCGTCGTTGCGGTCGGCAAGCGGGCGGACCTGAATCTGATCGATCTCGACCGGATCGAGCTCGAGCTGCCTGAGATCACGCCCGATCTCCCGACCGGAGCCTGTCGCGTACTGCAGCGCGGCCGGGGCTATGCGGCGACGATCGTCGCGGGCGAGGTCACGTTCCGGGACGGCGAGCCGACCGGCGCGCGGCCGGGGCGCCTCGTGCGCGGGCGACGATCGGCATGAGGGGCACGCCGCCGTCCTCGACCGGGTTCTCGTTCAGGGTCTCGTTTCGAATCTCGATCGCCGTTCTCGCTCTGGCGCTCGTGAGCGGCTGTCGCGACGGGGATTCCGGGGCTCCCGCGCCCGGGTCAGGCGAAGCAGCGACCGACCCCTCAGCCCAGCCGACCGGGACCGACTCGTCCGCCGATGCCGCCGGCTTCACCGCACCGAGCTCCTTCACGAAAGCGGCCAACGCCGCCTTCGGGTCGGCCCTTGCTCTCGACGATCCGATCGACTTCGAAGAAGCCGAGCGCGGGCTCATCGAGAGCGACCCCGATCAGACGATCACCTCCGCGACGGGCCGGACCTGGAGCCAGAAGCTATTCGCGTTCGTCTCGGGCGAGGCGCCCGCGAGCGTCAATCCGAGTCTCTGGCGGCAGGCGAAGCTGAACGGGCATCACGGCCTGTATCAGGTCGCGGACGGGATCTACCAGGTCCGGGGCTACGACGTGTCCAACATGTCCTGGATCCGAGGCGAGACGGGCTGGATCGTGGTCGACCCGCTCTCGAGCGTCGAGTCGGCGCGCGCGGCGGTCGCCCTCGCGCGCAAGCATCTCGGCGACGATCCGATCGTCGCCGTGATCTTCACGCATAGCCA
>JANNQH010000795.1:0-4573 GCA_031400655.1 Deltaproteobacteria bacterium
CCGACGACCATCGTCGCGAGCACGGGCCGCCGGATGCAGAGATCAGCGATCCACACTCGCCACCTCCAGCGAGATCGAGCAGCCGTCGCTCACCTTCGGCAGGTTCGGACCGAGCAGCACGCGATCCCCTTCGCGCAGCCCGCCGAGCACTTCGACGCGCCGCGCGTCGAGCTCCCGCGTCTGCACCACCCGCCGCACCGCGCGCCCGTCTTCGGCGACGAACACGAAGCGCTCGCTCTCGCCGCCGAGCAGCGCCGCCCGCGGCAGCACGAGGGCCGTCCGCGGCTCCGGCAGGATCTCGGCCCGCGCGAACAGTCCGGGCTTCAGCACGTGGTTCGCATTCTCGATCGGCAGCCTGACCTCGAAGGCCCGCGTCGCCGGATCGACGCGATCGTTCAGCACCGTGACGCGGGTCTCGAAGCTCGCGTCGACGCCGTCCACCCGGACGCGCGCCGGCGTTCCGACCCGGACGCGCAGCAGGTAGAGCTCGGGGATCTGCACGACCGCTTCCACCAGATCGGTCTTCATCAGCTGCACGACCGGGGCGCTCGTCATCTGGGCGGAGAGCATCGTGCCCTCGTCGACATAACGCCGCGTGACGACGCCCGGATAGGGGGCCCGGACAATCGTGTCGGCCAGCGCCTGGCGGGCGATTTCATGGCCCGTCTCGGCGTTGTCGGCCCGGGCCGCGGCCATCTCGTGGGTCGTGCGGGCGTCGTCGAGGTGTCCCTGGGAGGCCACCTGTTGCGAAAAGAGCTGCTCGACGCGTTCGAGCTGGCGTCGGGCGTTGTCGGCCTCGGCGCGCGCGAGGCGAAGCGCCTGCTCGGCCTGGGCGAGCTTCAGGCGGTAGTCGACCTGGCGCGTCTCGAAGAGCGGTTGACCGGCCTCGACCTGGCTCCCGACGTCGACGTGGACGACGTCGATCGTGCCGCTCACGCGCGGACCGATCTCGGTCGACTTGTCGGCGACGATCGTGCCGGTTCCGAGCACGAGATCCGGAATGGATTCACTCGCGACGGCGATGCTCGCGACCGCGACCGCAGGGGCGAGGACAGTCGCTTCCGGCGCTGAAGTCGATTCCTGACGACAGGCGAGGGCGATCAGGGCGAGTGAGCAGGCGCGCAGGTTGGAGCGAATCACGAGGGGAGCCCTTCGAAGACGCGAGCGAAGATGGCGCGCAGACGCGGGGCGAGCTCCACGAGCGCTCCCGCATCGTCCGACTCGACGGCGCGCATGGCCACGGTCATGACGGCACCAACCAGCGTCGCGGCAAAAACCTCCGGATCGAGACCCCGGAGCGCGCCTTCGCGCTCCGCATCGCGGGCGAGGGAAACGACCCAGGCGGTGAAATCATGGGAGATCTCCTTCGTCCTTCCGCCGAGCTCGTCCGACGCGCGCCACGGGACGCCTTGCGTCGCCCGCGCGTAGATTCGCAAGAGGTCCCGGTTCTGCTCGAAGCAGTCGAACATGGCATCGCCCACCGCGAGCAGGCGCAGCGATGGATCCGCGACGCCTTCCACGCGCTGACGGATCGCGATGTCGATCGCGCTGGCGACCCCCGAGACCACGGCCTCGAACATCGACTCCTTGCTCTCGAAGTATTGGTAGACGCTCGCGAGCGAGACCTCCGCCCGCGTGGCGATCTGGCTGACCTGGGCGTCGTGAAAGCCCTTTTCGGCGAAGACCTGGGAGGCGGCGGCCAGGATGTCCTCTCGGCGCAGGACGCGCTCGCGCTCGCGGCGGTGCTCACGGGGCGAAGGCGGGACGGCGCTGGAGCTCGCTCTCGGAACCATGGATTCCTCATTCAGAATCAAAATTACTCATCTCGGATCGGCGAGTATTCGCGGGACTTTAGGGGAAGTCAATCCGGGCAGGGCTGCGGCTGCGCTCCGGCGGGAAGCGCGGGGCCGGGTGGCCAGCGGAATGGGACCGCAGGGCGCTGACGCCCGGCCGCCACGCCGGCTAGGATCAGTGAGCTTCAGCAGCCAGAGGCGAGCAGATCAGGAGACGCGCATGAACGTGTTGGGAACCGTCGTCGAGGAAGAGTCCGGAAAGCCGATCCAGGGCCTGCGTGTGCGCGCCTTCGACAAGGACCTGATTTTCAGCGACGACCTCGGCGACGCGTTGACCGACGCCCACGGCAAATTCGAGATCCGCTTCACCGAGGCCCAGTTCCGCGATTTCGGCGAGACGACGCCCGACCTCTTCATCCGTGTCTTCGACACGAGCGGGAAGAAGCTGCTCTACACGACCGAGAAGGCGATCCGGAAGGACGCCCAGGTCAGCGAATACTTCGACGTGAAGATCCCGAAGGCGAAGCTGGCCTAGGCCAGGGTCCGCGCTTCCCAATCCGGAACCCACTCCGGACCACTTCCGGACCCACCCCGTCTCGCCACCGACCCATGTGACCGCGATCGACCCGCGCAGGGCATGCGCAGGCGTATTGGGTCCGTGTGTCGTTCGTGTGACGTTTCAGTGTCGAAGTATCAAGATTTCGTGTCATTTTCCGACGCGCTGTATATCCTCGGGCACATACGCAGCGGATCGCTGCACCCGGGCGCGGAGGAGCTGCCATGAACGCCATGAATTTCAGCAAGAGGAACGCCACCCGATACGCGGCGATCGCGCTGGGCGCGAGCCTCGGCTGCCTGGTCCAGCTCAGCGCCTCCCCCTCTTCCGCGGAAGGCATCAACCTTCGACCGCGGTACACCGCCGGCGACAAGTACGTCCTCGCCCTGGCCACGACGAGCCAAACCAACATCCTCGCCCGTGGCGAAGTGGCGCGCACGATCGATGAAGTAGTCGAGCTCCGCTATTCCGCTCGCGTCGAGGTGGTCGAGACTGCCGCGGACGGCTCTCCGCTTCGCGAGCGACACGAGACCGTCGAGCTGATGATCGTGCAAGGCGAGCAGACGCGGTCTCTTTTCAAGAACGTCAAGAAGGGCGCCGACTTCGATGTCCTGCGCACTGCGGACGGCGCGATCCAGATCTTCCACGACGGCCAGCGAGTCGATTCCAAGCTCGAAAAGATCGTGAGCCACCTGCTCGCCCGTCAGCTCGAGCACGGTGTCGGTGCGCTCGTCGATCCGGGCCGAGAGGTCGAGGTCGGCGAGACCTGGGCGATCGACGCCGATCGTGTGCAGGATTTCCTGCGCGTCCGTGGACTGCAGGACGCCGAGCTCGACGGACCTGCGACGGCGACCCTGGAAGAGCGTCCCGGCGATCGGCTCGTCGTTCGCTACAGCATTCCGATCGCTGGATTCGCGATGGGCGAGCTGCCGTCGAATGCGCGCAACGCTCGCTCCCGGGCCAACCTGGAAGGTGAAGTCCAGCTCGGCGCTGCCGGTGTCCACCGGCCGATCGGCCACTCTTCCGCGCTGGCCGTGCGGATCAAGGCCTCGACGAGCGAGCCGGGGAAAACCCGTGCGGCCGTCTGGAGCGTTCGCCGCTCGGAGTCCATCGTCCAGCACAGCCAGACCGTCACGGACCAGCTCGCTTCTCGAAGCTAGGCGGGCGCGCGAAAGATCTGCCGTTGGCGTTTCGTCTCCGTGGACTGCGGCGACGCCCCGCGTGATGCCTCGCAACGCCTCGTGATGCAGAGCGCAACGAATCGACCGCCCGCAATTCGCACTGAGACCCCAGGCAGTGCGAGGCCGACACTCCCGCGATCTCGCAATGGCATGGGCCTTGCTCGGGAGCCAGGAGCCCCGTGGATGACCACGGTGGCTGCCATGGGCGGGGAATCTCATGCTCGACTCCGAAGAGGAGCAGGATCAGCTGATCCGGGAATTCCTGCTCGAGTGCAGTGACGGAATCGACAAGCTCGACCGGGAGCTCGCCTCCCTCGCCCAGGACCCGACAAACATCGAGGCTCTCTCCGGCGTCTTCCGGACGTTCCACACGATCAAGGGCACGGCCGGCTTCCTCGCCTTCCCGCAGCTCGCATCCATCGCGCATGCCGCGGAGCGCCTGTCGGTCGGCCTGCGCAATGGCAATCTCGCGTTGAACACGGGCCGAGCCGTCGCGCTGCGCCAGATCGTCGATACCCTGCGCCTCATCCTGTCGTCGATCGGGACGGCACGGACCGAAGGCGATCTGGACTGCGAGCGGCTCCTCGAAGATCTCGGACGCCTCCAGCAGCCCGATTGAGATCGACGAGCCGACCGACGCCTGGACCGCTGAAGGAATTGATGGAAGCGAAACGCATCCGCGTTCTGGTCGTCGATGATTCGACGGTGGTCCTCCGCATACTGGTCCGGATACTCGGCGCCGACGACCGGATCGAGGTCGTCGGCACCGCGGTGAACGGCAAGATCGCCCTCGAGAAGATCGAGGACCTGCGGCCCGACGTGATCACCCTCGATCTCGAGATGCCCGTGATGGGTGGACTCGAGACGCTCGCCGAGCTGCGGCGCCGGTTTTCCGAAGTGCCCGTCATCGTCTTCAGCGCCCCGAACGAGGCCGGCGCAGTCGGGGTGCTCGCGGCGCTCCACGGCGGCGCGAGCGATTACGTGACGAAGCCATCGCAGATCGCGCGGATCGCCGATGTCGTCGACGCACTCCAGGCCGAGCT
>JANNQH010000796.1:0-8898 GCA_031400655.1 Deltaproteobacteria bacterium
GGGCTATGCGGTCCGCGTCGTCGCGGTGGGGAGCGGGGCGGCCCTCGAGATGGGGCGCAAGGGCGATGCCGACGTGGTCCTCGCCCACTCGCCCGCCGCCGAGGAGGCACTCCTGAAGGAGGGCGTCGTGCGCAGTCGCACGCCGATCATGGAGAACTACTTCGTGATCGTCGGGCCGAAGGAAGATCCCGCCGGCATCGCGAAGGTCGCCTCGCCCGAAGACGCCTTTGCACGCATCTTTCGGCTCCGCCCGCCCTTCGTGAGCCGCGCCGACGAGTCCGGGACCCACACGAAGGAGAAGGCGCTCTTCATGGCAGCGGGCGCCGACCCCGCGATCCGCTGGCCGGGATACGTCCAGACGGGCAGCGGAATGGGACAATCGCTCCAGGTGGCGGGTGAAAAGCGCGCCTACATCCTCTCGGACATCGGGACGTTTCTCGCGTTCAAGGACCGGATCGGGCTCGTCGTGTTGTCGAAGCGCGCGGAGTCGCTTCGAAACGTCTACTCGATCCTCCAGCTCGATCCGACGCGCTTCGAACGGCCAATCGAGATCGACGGGGCGAAGGCCCTCGAGCGCTATCTCCTTTCGCCGGAAGTCAAGGCGCGCATCCGCGACTTCGGAGTCGACCGATTCGGAGAGCCACTCTTCGTGCCGCTGGACCTCGCGAAGGATGCGGGAAAGCCTTAATTGGAAGGGGTCGCGCTGAGCGAGATCGCTGAGATCAGTCTGCGGACGCTCCGCGTCTGCGGCTGGGCGCTCATGATCGCCCTCGTCCTCGGCGTTCCGACCGGGATCGCGCTCGGCACGCGCCGATTCCCCGGGCGAGGTCTGCTCGTCACGTCCGTCAACGCGGGCATGGGCGCCCCTCCGGTCGTCGTCGGCCTCGTCGTCGCGCTCTTGTTATGGAGGAGCGGACCGCTCGGCGGTCTTGCCCTCATGTACACGCCGATCGCCATGGTCGGGGCGCAGGTGCTGATCGCGCTCCCGCTCGTCATCGGCATCACCCTCGCCGCAGTCGGCGCCCTCGACGACGAGTGGCATATCCAGGTCCGCACACTCGGCGTCCCGCGCCGATGGCGGCTCTGGCTCCTCGTGCGCGAGATCCGCATGGGACTGCTGGCCGCCGTCATCGCCTCCCTCGGTGGAATCCTCTCGGAGGTGGGCGCTGTCCAGATGGTCGGCGGCAACCTCGCGGGCGAGACACGCGTCCTGTCGACGGCGATCCTGATGCACACGAGCATGGGTCGGTTCGACATCGCGCTGGGCCTCGCCTGCGTTCTACTCGGCCTGACCCTCGTGCTCGCGGGGCTCCTGACCGCCGTGCAACAGAGTGGGCGTCCGAGATGACGATCGATGCCGGAGAGGTCGTCCTCGAGGCACGCCAGCTGGTGCGCCGACTGGGGCAGGGGGCCTCCTCGTTCGAGCTCTCGCTCGATGCGCTCACGCTGCGCGCGGGCGAAGTCACCGCGATCCTCGGCCCGAACGGATCGGGTAAGACGACGTTGCTGCGCGTGCTCGCGGGGGTCGAACGCACAGCGGGGAGCGGCGAGCTTCGGGTCGTGCGGGGACCGGTGACCCTCGTCTCCCAGCGCCCGTTCGCCTTCGCGGGAACGGTGGCGCATAACGTCTCGGTCGGGCTCCTGGGGCGCGGGCTCGCACGGCCTCGTCGCGACGCGATCGTCGCGAGCGCGCTCGAGCGCTTCGGCATCGAAGCGCTCGTCGACCACGATGCGCGAACGCTCTCGGGGGGCGAGCTGCGCCGGCTGGCCCTGGCGCGGGCCGTCGTGATTGATCCGTCCGTCCTGCTGCTCGACGAGCCCTTCGACGATCTCGACGCCGAGGGTCAGCGGCGCCTATCGATCGATCTGCTGCTCACTGTTCGGGCGACGAGCATTGCCCTCGTCGTCGTGACGCACGATTTGCGCCGCGCGCTGTTGCTGGCCGATCGGATCGCCGTCCTGATCGGAGGATCGATCGCGCAACAAGGTCCGCGCGACGAGATCCTGCTGCGCCCGGCGTCCCCAGAGATCGCGCGCCTCGTCGGCATGACGAACCTGGCCGTCGGGCGCGTGGTCGAGCAAGTGGGCCGGTTCTCGCGGATCGAGCTCGGGCCGGGGCGCACACTCGTCGCCGGCGCTTCGCTTCCCATCGAGCTGCCGGTCTGGATCGGGATCCGCCCCGAGCACCTGAAGATCGACGTGGGCAAGGGGGAGGGCGAGCCGATCGGGCGCGCGCGAGTCGAGTCGCTCCTCGACGACGGCCTCGCGACCGTCGTGCAGCTCGAGGTCGAAGGCCAGCCGTTCACGACCCATCTACTCTCCGGCCGCGGTCTCGCCCGGAGACTGCGTGTCGGGGACACGGTTGATCTGGCGGTCGTTCCCGAGCAGGTTCACGTCCGACCCCTCGAGTCCCGGGACGCTCATGGCGCCCATTCGGCGAGCCCGACCGAAAGCTGCCTCAGGTGACGCGCTTCGCCGCTCTCGACGCCACGGCAAGAGACTGCGTTCGCACGCGCTAGTCGCGTGGGAACCCGGCAGACCGCAGTGATCGACGCAGCGCTGATTCCGGATCCGCGAGCAGCGAGACGAGTCGCCGAACCGCCGGTCGCTCCCAGCGCGCCATGGGCACGGCAAAGTCGTAGTTTTCCGGCTGGAGCGGCTGGAATCGGAGTCCTGCTTCGCGCGCCACGGTCTCGATCGTGACGCCCCAATCCGCGCGGCCCTGCGCGACGGCGGCCGCCACGGCGTAGTGCGAACGCGGCTCGTAGCCGTAGCCAGGCGGCTTTCGCCCGTCGAGGAGTCGATCGATCACGATGCGCGTCCCCGCACCGCGATTGCGATTCACCATGCGGAGCGTTGGATCGGCGAGGAGCTCCTCGATGCGACGCGATTCCCCGGCTCGCGTGACGACGCCCTGCATCCGGCGATAGCCCGGCACGAGGCACATCTGCTCCGACAGGAAGCTCTCGTTGTAGTGACCCGTCGCGGGATCGAGGAGATGGATCGGTGCGAGATCACACTCGCCCCGGCGCGCCGCCTCGAGACCGCCCTGGCTTCCCACTGCCAAGAGCTTGATGGAGAGGCCCTCGCGCGATAGGTGGCTCGCGATGAGGTCGAGTCCCGAGCAATGGCTCCCGATCACGACGAGATCGGCTACGGGGACGTCGCGGCCGATCAAGGTGACGTCGACGTCCGTGTCGGCCTCGACGATCTCGGTCTTGCGGCCGATTCGGACGAAGCCGTCCGCCCGGCTGAACGACGTGACGCTGCCGCTCCCCTTACCCATCGGATAGGCGGAGAGTCTTCCCTTGTCGTCGGGGACGAGGCCGACGAGGAGGTATTCGAGGCGGCCCCGGTCGCTGCGCGTCTTCATCGCGAGGCGCGCCGTTCGGGTCTCGCGGCGCGCACCCGGCAGGCCCGCGAGCTCGCGGAGCAGCGGGGCTACGAACTCGTGGAACGTGAAGATCGCGGAGGTCGGGAAGCCGGGAAGGATCACGACGGGCTTATCGCCGTGGGCCGCGAGGCAGATGGGTTTGCCGGGCTTGAGGGCGACACCGTGGACGATGATGCCAGGGTCGAGCTCGCCGACGATGGCGGCGTTCAGGTCGCCCTCGCCCTTCGAAGTTCCCCCGGAAAGCAGCACGACGTCGGCCGCGTCGAGCGCGCGGCGAAGCGCTGCACGCAGGGCCGCCGGATCATCTCGGAATCCGCCGAGAAAGAGGGCCTCCGCGCCGAGCTCGCGGACCGCGTCCGAGAGGATCCGACCATTGCTGTCGAAGACGAGGCCGGGCCGCATCGCCTCGCCGGGCTGGACGATCTCGTCTCCGGTCGACAGGATCGCGACGCGCGGGCGGCGAAAGACCTCGACCGCGTCACACCCGATCGCCGCGAGCAGCCCCGTCTCCCGGGACGAGAGCCTGGTTCCCGCGAATAACACGGTCTCGCCCCGCCCCATGTCGGTCCCCGCGAAGGACACGGCCGCCCCGGGAACCCGCGCCGCCAGGACCACGACATGGCTCGGATCCTTCGGATCGATGTGGGTCACCTCGACGGGCACGACCGCATCCGCGCCGCGCGGGAGCATGCCACCCGTCGCAATCGTGGTGGCCGTTCCGGGCAAGACCTCGACGCCGGGAACTACGCCCGTCGGGATTGACTCGGGATTGAGCCGCAGCCGCCGCGGCTCGCTCTCGGAAGCGCCGAATGTGTCCTCGCTTCGCACCGCGAAGCCGTCCATGTTCGCCCGGTCGAAGCCCGGCACGTCGACCGCCGCGCGAACGTCTTCGGCAAGCACGCGCCCGAGCGCTTCGGCGAGCACCACAGATTCCGCGGCGAGCGGCTGGCTGCGCACGACGGCTCGCCAGCGCCGCTCGGCCTCGTCGCGGTCCAGCACGTCGAGGAACTGGGACTGCTTCATGGGGCACCCGGCGCGAACGGATCGCCCGAGCTGTTCCGGCCGCCCGGAGCCGTGGGCTCAGCGTCGAGAGGTTCCTCGTCGTAGAGAAGTACGTCGACGCGCTCCCCCTCCGCATAGCCCTCGCACTCGCGCGGAACGATCACGGCGCCCGCTGCGCGAACCGTCGACGAGAGGATCGACGCGCCGGCCGTCGCGATCGGCACCGCTCGTCCCGAATCGATCGCGACGCGGACATAATCCGTCCGGCCGACCTCCGAGGCGATCTTCCGCGCGAGCGGAACGCGAAGCCGCCGGTGGGGCCAGGTGCGCGAACGGCCCCCGAGCGCACGAATCGTCGGCCCCGCGAAGAACTCGTAGGCCGCGAGACAGGAGACGGGATTGCCTGGCAAGAGGAATACGAATCGCTCGCCGATCCGGCCGATGCCCGTGGGACTCGAAGGCCGCATCGAGATGCCGTGGAAATCGAGCTGGCCGAGCGACGCCAGGAGCTGCGGCGCGTGATCCTCCTGGCCGACGGAGGTCCCGCCCGAGACGAGCAACACGTCCGGCCCCGGATCCCGCATGATCTCCGCGATCCGCTCGGGTACATCGGGCACGATTTCGAAGGGCAGCACGATCCCGCCGTCTCGGGCGACCAGCGCACGCAAGACGACCGAGTTGCTGTCGACGATCTTGAAGCCGCCGGGCCGCGCGCCCGCCGCGAGGAGCTCGTCCCCCGTCACGAGCAGCCGGACCCGTGGCCTTCGCACGCAGACTGCTTGCGCACATCCGATCGACGCGAGGAGCCCCACGTCCTGGGGCCGCAGGCGTCGCCCGGACGACAGGATCCGATCGCCGCGTCGGATGTCCTCTCCGACCGCTCCGACGTTCTTTTGCGGCGCGACGGCCTCGGAGATCGCCACGAAACCTGAGGATTCCTCGCAGATCTCCGCCTTGGCGACGGCATCCGCGCCCGCCGGAATCGGTGCCCCGGTCATGATGCGAATGGCCTGCCCGGCCGCGAGCACGCCCTCGAACGGGCGACCCGGGAGCGACGTGCCGACGACGGCGAGCCGAATCGTCTCGTAGCCCGACGCCCCGAAGCTCTCCGCACCGCGAATGGCATAACCATCCATCGCAGAGCGGGGAAAGCCCGGCACGTCGACGTCGGAGATCACGTCGCTCGCGAGCACCCGTCCAAAGCAGTCGAGCAGGGCCACTGATTCCGAAGGCAGGACAGGCGAACGAGCAGCGAGGAACGCGAGCACGTCTTCCACGTCGCTGCGCTCCGCGAACCCGCGCATGCGAACGTCGCGCATACCCCCGCTCATGGAGACCCGCTCATGAAGAGCAGCTCGCGATCAGCCCGAGGCCTTCATCTTGAAGAGCTCTTCCCGGACCGGGAAGCGCACCTTCGACTGGTTGATGATCTCGAGCGGGACGTCGAATTTCATCGAATGGTTGGGGCCGATGCCCTCTTCGACGAGGCACTCGGAGACGCCGTTGTCCTCGTCCTTCCAGCCCGCCTTCTTGTTGAAGGCCCACTCGTCCGCGAGACCTTCCCAGCCCTGGTCAGCAATCTGCTCGCGGGAGATCTCGATTCCGTAGAGAAGACCGTAGTACTCGCGGATGTCGTCGAGCGAGGGCTGCAGGAACTGACAGAATCCCGACGAGTCGCAGACCATGTTGACGAGCTGAGCCTCCTGCGAGGCCCGCGCGAACTGATCCTGCGGCATGCCGGGGTTGATGATCAATCCCGCCGTGTGATCGCCGCCCATCGGTCCGGCAGCGTAGGTCACGCCGGTCGCCTTCAGCGGCCGCGGATCCCAGGCAGGAATCGCCTGGCCGCGGGCATGGGGCACGCGCTTGTGCTTGCGCAGCCGGCCGGTCTCGACGACGCCGTTGCCGATCATGCAGCCCGTCTCGCCACCGCGAGCGATCTCCTCGAGCACGCGCGCCGCCGCCGCCGAGTCCCCCCATTCCATGCCGCCGGAGTCCATCAGCACGCCGAGGGCCGCGCCCGTCTCGATCGTATCGAGGCCGAGCTCGTCGCAGAGGCGATCGAGGATCGCGACCTCGTCGACGGTCTTGATGGCGCAGTTGGCGCCGAGCAAGGTGATCGTCTCGAACTCGAGGGCCGAGGTCCGGTAGTTGCCATCTTTGTCATGGACGATGTTCGAGCACTTCACGATGCAGCCGGTCATGCAGTTGTGCATGCCACCGCCGCGGGTCGGGAAGTTCTCGACGATGCGCGCTCCGTCGAGGGTCTGCACGTCGGGGGACTGCCCCTCCGTCCGGTTCTTGTAGACGAAGGTGTTCAGCATGTTCGCGACGGGGACGACCGTGGACGTGCCGTGCTTGAAGATCTGCGGGCCCGCGAGGTAGGCCTGCGTGTAGCGTTTGGTCAGCGCGTTGAAAGACTTGCCCCCGATCGGCTGACGCGTCCTCGCCTTGGCCGGATCCACGAGGACCCACTTCAGCCCCTTCGATCCCATCACGGCCCCGAGGCCGCCGCGGGCCGCGTGGCGCGCCGGGCGTCGCTCCCGATCCGAATCGGTGCAACCCACGGACGCGCCCTTCAATCGCTGCTCGCCGGCGGGCCCGATCGTGATCGCGCTCGCCGTCTTCGGCTCGTTCGCAAGGAGCTTGTCGCACGAGGCGTAGTTCATCAGGCCCTTGTAGTCGTCGGCCGGCACGACCTTGGCCCCGCTCTCGTCGACGCGAAGCCCATAGCGTCGATTCGAGTCTGCGGGCTGCCCCTTCACGATGACGGCGCGGATGCCGAGCTTCATCAGGTCCTGGCCCGGATTGCCGCCCGCATTCGCTTCCTTGATGCCGTTCGTGAGCGGGCTCTTCGCGCCGATCGAAATGCGACCCGAGGTCGGCGCCGTCGTCCCCGACATCACGCCGGGCGCCATCACCAGCACGTTCTTGGGCCCCAGCGGATCGCAGGTCGGATCGCATTCCGCCGTCAGGATCTTGGCCGAGAGCCCCCGGCCCCCCAGCAGCTTCCACTTCTCCGGGAAGGCCGCGAAGCGGGTCGTCTGGTTCGTCATGTCGACGTAGAGAAGGCGATCGTCATCGAATCCGGGCATGGGTGTTTACCTCGTGTGGCGGACGACTCAGGTTGATTCAGTCGGGCTTGCGGTGCAACCCGCCGGCGGCAGAGAAAAGCCCTAGCCCCCGCCGATCGCAGCCAGGACTTCGATCTCGTCGCTCGCAACCACGGGGGTAGCGAGGACCGCGGCGTCGCGGCCGAGGAGCTTGCCATTCAAGACGAGCTTGACGAAGCGGTGCACCCCGCCGGACCGGGCATCCACGACGAGATCCCGCAGTCCCGGATTCCGCACCTCGATCTCGTCGAAGCAGGCGCCGATCGTGGCCCCGGTCGACTCGATCCGATCGAGCCCGCGGGTCGGTCCGCGGTAGGGCGCGGGCACCAGTACGATAGCCATGGCTCGTCCCTCGTCTTCTTCCTCATCAGCCGGGTGGATGGCTCACCAGCCGACTCTAGCCCTCACCTACCCGACCGCCCTGCGCAGCCCCTCGATCGCAAGCTTGCGGTCGCTTTCGCCGAAGACCGACGTCCCCGCCACGAAGATATTCGCCCCGGCCGACGCCGCGCGGGCGATGTTCTTTGCGGTGATCCCGCCGTCGACCTCGAGGTCGATCGCGAGACCCCGCTTCTCGATCCAGCCTCGGATCTTCTCGATCTTGGGCAGCATCGCCTCGATGAACGACTGCCCGCCGAAGCCCGGGTTCACCGTCATGACGAGGATCTGGTCCATCTCCTCGAGGGCGTACTCGAGGACCTCGGCCGGCGTCCCGGGGTTGATCACCGCGCACGCGCGCACACGCCGCTGCTTTCGTTCGCCGATCCTGCGGATCTGGCCGAGGGTGCCGTGGAGGTGGGGGCAGGCTTCGGCGTGAACGCCGAGGATGTCGGCGCCGGCGTCGATGTAGGCTTCGAGATAGTGATCGGGGCGCTCGATCATCAGATGCACGTCGAGGGGCTTGGGGGCCACCTTCTTGATCGCGGCAATCACGGGCGGGCCGATCGTCAGGTTCGGGACGAAGTGGCCGTCCATCACGTCGACATGAATCAGATCCGCCGACTCGATCGAGCGCAGCTCCTTCGCCAGCTCGACGAAGTTGCTGGCGAGGATCGACGGGGCGATCTGGATCTCGCGGGCGAGACTCTTCGACGTGGTCTTGATCGGGTTTTTCGTGGAACTCGTCATGCATCGTCTCCGGTTGCGGCCCCTGGCTGCGCGGGTCCGCCTAGCAGGGCAGTCTAGTTCGCGTTCGGGCCTCCGGTCGAGGCCTGGCTCGCCGCGCCGCGCATGAGCTTCGCCGCGAAAAAGCCGTCGGTGTCGTGCTGGTGGGGCAGGAGCCGGAGGAAGCCGTCCTCGTCGAGCAGGCTCCGCAGCTCGACGGGAGCGGATTCGCGCGGGGCGATCCGCCAGCTCGCCCGCGTCGCCATGAAGCCGCGGATCACGGCC
>JANNQH010000797.1:0-4690 GCA_031400655.1 Deltaproteobacteria bacterium
TCGCCTGGCTTCGAGCAGGCGGCGCTCGCCCGCTATCTCGCGAGCGGCGATTTCGAGAGGCACGTCCGCCGCGCGCGAACTTGTTATGCCGCGAGCCGGGAGGCCCTGGTCGAGTCGATCGGGCGCGAGCTCGCCCCGTTCAGCCCGCACTTCCACGACAGCCGGGCGGGACTCCATCTGCTCGTGCGCTTTCCCACGCTCTCCGGCGAACGCCCCTTCGCCTGGGTGGCGGCGGGCCGCCGGCGTGGGCTCGGGCTTTATCCAGCGGCGCCTTGTGCCCTCGATCCGTCGCCGGAGGCGCTCGAGTTGGTGATGGGGTTCGCGCGGCTCACGCCGGAGGCCGTGCGCGCCGGCGTGCATGAGCTCGCGGGCCTGCTTGCAGCAGGGACTGGGGAAGCCTGAGGCACGGGCGCGACGATCTCGTGCGAGACTCTCGCGAGCGAGCGCTCCAAACGCCGCAGGCTCGGGCTTCGAGAACGTGGGGGACGATGCGGGACGATGCGCGGGCAGGGCTCATGGGCAAAGTGCGAAACGGCGAGATCCGCTCGCGCCGACGTCCCCATCGCGATGTCGCGGCGGTCCTCGCGGTGCTGGTTCCGGGCCTGGGCCACGTCTACGCGGGCCGGCTCCGCGCGGGCGTGATCTGGTTCCTGGCTGTCGCCCTGGGCTACTGGGCCGTCCTGTTGCCGGGCATCGTGTTGCACGCGATCAGCATCTGGTCTGCCGAGCGCATCGCTGCCGCCGCCAGCGAGGACGGCTGAAACCGCCGCCCGCGCGTCGATCGCCCCGGATTCCGCTGGCGCTTAGCAGCACCCCTTCAGCGGACTTGTCCCGCCCGGCCCCCGTCGGTATAAACCGACATCCGGGTCGTGGACGCGCCGACGGCCCCCGGCGCCCGCCCGCGCTTGCTGCACGGAGTGCGCCGCGAGGACCGACGATGACCCACAAGCTCGATGACGTTCGGATCCAGCACGTCAAACCCCTGATCCCGCCGGAGGTCCTGATCGAGGATCTGCCGGTTTCCGACGCCCAGAACGAGACGATCTGGGGGGGCCGTGCCGCCATCGAACGGATCCTGCGCGGCGAAGACGATCGACTGGTCGTGGTGGTCGGGCCGTGCTCGATCCACGATCCCGAGGCCGGCCTCGAATACGCTCGACGCCTGGCCCGGATCCAGCGCGAATACGCCCGCGATCTGTGCATCGTGATGCGCGTCTACTTCGAGAAGCCGCGCACGACGGTCGGCTGGAAGGGCCTGATCAACGATCCCCACCTCGACGGCAGCTTTGCGATCCGCGAGGGGCTCTACCGCGCGCGCCGCTTCCTGCTCGGCGTGACGGAGCTTGGGCTCCCGACGGGCAGCGAATTTCTCGACCCGATCACGCCGCAGTTCTTCGCCGACCTCGTGTCCTGGGGCGCGATCGGCGCACGCACGAGCGAGAGCCAGGTCCACCGCGAGCTTGCGTCGGGCCTCTCGATGCCCGTCGGCTTCAAGAACGGAACCTACGGCACGGTCCAGATCGCGATCGACGCGATCGGCGCCGCCGAAGGCGAGCACCATTTCCTGTCCGTCACCAAGCAGGGCATCGCCGCGATCGTGTCGACACGCGGCAATCCCTTCTGCCACGTGATCCTGCGCGGCGGCTCCTCCGGTCCCAACTACGATCCCGAAGCGATCGCCCGGGTCGAGGCCCAACTCGAGAAGGCCGGGCTCCCGAAGCGCATCATGATCGACACGAGTCACGCCAACAGCGGCAAGGACCACCTGAAGCAGCCCGCGGTGGCCGAGTCGGTCGCGCGTCAGGTGGGCGAGGGGAGCGCTTCGATCTTCGGGCTGATGCTCGAGAGCTTCCTCGTCGACGGGCACCAGCCGCATTCCCAGGAAAAGGGCAGCACGGGACTCGTCTACGGCCAGAGCATCACGGACAAATGCATGAGCTGGGAACGGACCGAGCCGCTTTTTCTGCTGCTCGCCGAAGCGGCTCGCAAGCGCCGCGGACGTTAGTCCGCGCAGGAGGGTCGGATGCTGACCGAGAAGTCCCTGGAATACTGCAAGACCGTGCGCGACGGCCGACTCTTTCTCGTCACGATCAACCGCCCCGAGCGCATGAACGCGCTCCATTGGAAGGCGAACGAGGAGCTGGCGAGCGTCTTCGACGAGTTCGAGGCCGATCCCGAGCTCTGGGTCGCGATCCTGACGGGCGCGGGCGAGCGTGCGTTCTCGGCCGGCAACGATCTCAAATACCAGGCAACCGAGGCGCAGGGCGAGCTGCGGGCCGGCCCCGCGACGGGCTTCGCGGGGCTGACGGCGCGCTACGACATGACGAAGCCCGTGATCGCCGCGGTGAACGGTGTCGCGATGGGGGGCGGCTTTGAGATCGCGCTGGCCTGTGACCTGATCATCGCGTCGTCGACTGCGGTCTTCGCGCTGCCCGAGCCCCGCGTCGGTCTCGCGGCGCTGGCCGGCGGTGTCCACCGCTTGCCGCGCCAGATCGGCCTCAAGCAGGCGATGGGCATGCTGCTCACCGGTCGCCGTGTCTCGGCGGAAGAGGGCCAGCGCCTCGGGTTCGTGAACGAGGTCGTCGCGCCGGGCGAGCTGATGGCGGCCGCGCGGCGCTGGGCGGAGCAGATCCTCGAGTGCTCACCGCTCTCGGTGCGCGCGACCAAGCAGGCCTCGATGCGCGGACTGCGACATGCGGGGGTCGAGGACGCGATGGCGGAGCGCTACCCCGCCATCGCCGAGCTCATCAAGAGCCAGGATTTCATCGAAGGGCCGCTGGCTTTCTCACAGAAGCGACCACCGCTCTGGAAGGGGCGTTAGCCGCAGGGGCGCCAGGCGAACGGTGTAGAGCGCACGGGCGCTAGGCGAGCTCCGTCAACACCTCGCGCAGCACCGCCAGCCCGTGGTCGACCTCCTCGGCCGAGATCACGAGCGGCGGCGCGAGCCGCAACACGTTCCCGCCCGCCGAGATCACCAGCACGCCGCGAGCGCGACACGCATCGATCACCGGCGCGACCGGCTTTACGAGGGCGAGTCCGCGCAACAGTCCGCGCCCCCGCGACGCGATCACCTTCTCGGGCCCGAGCGCCGCCGCGATCGCGTCGAGTCCGTCGCCGAGCCGCTCGCCCATCGCCTTTGCATGATCGAGGACACCGCCCTCGAGCAGCTCGTCGATCACCGCACAGGCCACCGCGCACGCCAGCGGGTTGCCGCCAAAGGTCGAGGCATGCGTCCCCGGCACGAGCGCGCTCGCGAGCTTGCGCGTCGTGCACATCGCGCCGATCGGGATACCCCCGCCGAGGGCCTTCGCGAGGGTCATCACGTCGGGCACGACGCCCTCCTGCTGATGCGCGAAGAGCGTGCCCGTCCGGCCGATGCCCGTCTGGACCTCGTCGAAGATGAGCAGACAGCCGTTCTCGTCGGCCAGGCGCCGGAGTCCGGCCAGGAAGCCGCGGTCGGGCGTGCGGATCCCGCCTTCGCCCTGGATCGGCTCGACGAGGATCGCTGCGGTCCGTTCGTTCAACAGCGCCTTCACGCTCTCGAGATCGTTGAAGCGCGCGTGGTGGATGCCGGGGACCATGGGCTCGAAGCCCTTCCAGTAGGCGGGGGTCCCGGTCGCCGAGACGGTGAAGAGGGTCCGGCCGTGGAAGCCGCCTTCGAAGGCGATGATCTCGAAGCGGTCCTGACCCTGGTCGCGGTGCCATTTGCGGGCGAGCTTCATGGCCGCCTCGTTGGCCTCTGCGCCGGAGTTGCAAAAGAACACCGCCTCGGCGAACGACGCCGCGCAGAGCCGCTCGGCGAGCCGGATCTGGGGCTCGGTCGTGAAGAGGTTCGAGGCGTGCCAGAGCAGCCCGGCCTGGACCTCGAGCGCGGCGCGGAGCTTGGGATTGGCGTGGCCGAGGCACGCAGTCGCGATGCCGCCCATCAGGTCGAGGTAGCGGCGGCCCTCGGCGTCGATCAGCCAGCAGCCCTCGCCGCGCACGAGGCTGACCGGCTGCGGGGCGTAGTTGGCGACGAGGACTTTCTTTCCCCGTTCGGCGATCTCGGCATTGGTCGTCATGGGCCTGGCCTCTCTCGGTCTCGGAGCGGGAGCGCGGAGCAAAGCTAGTCGAAGAGGGAGCCCGCGCCAGGGGCAGGCCACCGGCCCCCCCCACAAGTCGCGACCGACGCGGCGCACGGGACGCGAATGGCTCGCCCCCTGAACGAGCGACGTCGCCGTCCGACTCGAGTTGCTCGGGCGACCGCAGCGCTGAGGCGGGGTCCGGCTGCGCTTGACTTCGCATCCCGTGCACCGCGCCGGCCGCTCGCAGTTGCGCTGACCGAATTGCGGGTAGGGACGCAGGCGCGATCACGATTCAAACGAGTTCAGACAGACTGATCGCGTTCTGCCTCGGCACGAGCGATCGGCGCGGTGCACGGGATGCGAAGTGAAGCGCAGCCGGCGGTCGCCTCGGCGAATCCGATCGCCGAAGGCGAATCAATCGATTGAGCCGAGTCATCCGACACAAGGGCGAGCCATTCGCGTCCCGTGCGCCGCGTCGGTCGCGACTTGTACGAGGGATACGCGCTAGAGCGCCCGGGTCGCGCCGTCTGGATCGTCGACGCGTCCGCGCACGAGGTAGGGCCGCTCGGTCTTCTGCTTGCCCTTCAGGCGGACCGGCTCGAGCGGGTCGCATTCGAAGGCGTGGC
>JANNQH010000798.1:0-1830 GCA_031400655.1 Deltaproteobacteria bacterium
TCAGGTCAGGAGAGCGGCTGGCACAGCCATTCGAGCTCCCCGTCGGCCCCGACCTGTGCGGGCATCCAGACGAGGGCGAGGAGCTCGATCGCGAGGTCGCTCTTCGTGGCGCTGATGCGGAGCGTCTCGACCGGGGCCTGCTGAGCGCCCGGGGCCGCTTCGAGGGCGCCGAGCTCCCGCGCGAGCTCGGCCTCGAGCGCGTTGTAGTCCTGCTGGACGACTTCGACCCGTTCTTCGGCTCGGCCGATGTCGGCGCGCTCTTGCGCGGCGCGGCTCGCGCCCCGCAGCGTCGTCGCAGCCCGCTGGACATTCGTCGCGCTGGCGAGCTTGCGCCCGAATAGCGCGCCGAGCACGCTCGCGCCGAGGGAGAGCGCCGTCTGGTTGCGGCGATCCTTGTACTGCTCCGCCTCGCGCTCGACCCGCTCGTTCGCCCGGGCGATACGGTCTTCGAGGGCAGCGAGCTTCGGTGCGTATTTCTGACGCAGCTTCTCGACCGTCCGGTCCCGCTCGTCCCGCACGAGATCGGCGATCCGGCCCCGGAATACTCCTTCGTCCTCGCCGATGTTCGACACGATCTTCGGGCTCTTCGAACGCAGCAGGGTCAGGGGGTGGTCGCGGTAGACCGCCGTTGCGAGCTGCTTCGACCACTGCGAATAGCTCGCCTTGCGCTCGGCAGCGGGCGGAAGCGCCGCGAAGCGCGCGCGGGGATCGGGCTCCCGGCCGAGCTCGGGAACGCTCGCAAGCGCCCTTGCACCGTCCCACGGTGAGCCATCCAGCGTCCCCGCGAGCGGGACCCAGAGCACGCGCTTGCTCCAGCTGTCGACCCCCGCCTGGGCGCTCGAATGATGAACCGAGGTGATGCCCATCAGCGCAGGCTGGTAGCTGAGGCGATCGGGGGCGGTGACGGCGCTCGTGATCGGAAGGAATCGCTCGTTCGCTTCCGCGGGGGGGACGGGCCGCGAGGAGGCGGTCGGAGGTGATGCGGCTGTGCGAGCGGTCTTCGGCGCCGCTCCTGACTTGCTCGCCGCCGCGGGGTGGGCCAGCTGCTTGATCTGGGCGCGGGAGAGCGGGCCGGCGAGGTAGCAGAGCGTCCAGCGCGTTCGCAGCAGGATCGGCGCATCTTCATGCACGTTATTCATGAGAAAGACGCGCTTGTCGAGCCCCGAGAGCGTTCGTTCGAGGGCGGCGCGGTCGAAGCCGGGTCGGCCCGAGGTCGCGACGCCCTCGAGTCCATCGATCACGCGGGCCTTGTCGCGCTCGGTCTGTAGTCGGCCGAGGAACCAGGTGCCGCAATTCGCGAGACCCTTGTAGTCGAGGTCGACGGGGTTCTGGGTCGAGAGCACGCAGCCGAGGCCGAAGGCGCGGGCCTGCTTCAGCAGCGTCAGCATCGGGAGCTTGCTCGGCGGATTCGCGGTCGGTGGGAAGTAGCCGAACACCTCGTCCATGTAGAGGAGCGCGCGCAGCGATTGGCTACCCGACTGGGTCCGCATCCAGGCGACGAGCTGGCCCAACAAGAGCGTCACGACGAACATGCGTTCCGCATCCGCGAGATGAGCGATCGAAACGATCGAGAGTCGAGGGCGTCCGTCGGGCGCGCGTAGCATGCGGGCGATGTCGAGGGGCTCGCCCTCGAGCCAGGCGGAGAAGCCCGGCGAGGCGAGCAGGTTGTTGATGCGCATCGCGAGGGCACCGCGCTCGGCGGCGGGAAAGAAGGTCTCGAGCTCGAAGACGCCGACGCGCTCGATCGGCGGCTTCTGGATCTGCTGGATCAGGCTCGCGAGGTCGAGGTTTCGCCCTTCGCGCCAGGCGCGTTCGACGAGGTTCGAGAGC
>JANNQH010000799.1:0-8124 GCA_031400655.1 Deltaproteobacteria bacterium
TCTCTCGAACGTGCTCTCCGGCATGTACAGCCTCGGCGGTCGACCGGATCAGGCGCTGATCGAGCGCTGCGTCGAATTCGATCCGATCTTCGACGAGGTGACGTTCCAGGGCGTGCCCGACATCCGCACGATCGTGTTTCGCGGCTACCCGGTCGCTGCGATGGTTCGGCTCCCGACACGGAAATCGGATGGCAAGGCGAATCTGCACCAGGGGGCGGTCGGGGCCGGGATCGACCTGAAGACGGGCAAGACGACCCACGCGATCCTGGCGGGGAAGCCGGTGACCCATCATCCCGACACCGGGGCGGTGCTGGCCGGCATCCAGATTCCGGGCTGGAAGAACCTGCTCGTCCTCGCGGCGCATTGTTACGACGTCGTGCCGTTAGGCTATCTCGGCGTCGACATCGTGCTCGACCGGGATTTCGGGCCGCTCGTGCTCGAGTTGAACGCGCGGCCGGGGCTCGCGATCCAGATGGCGAATCGGCGGGGGCTGCGGCCGGCGCTCGCCCGGGTCGACGCCCTGCCGCGGGTCGCGACGACGGCGCAGGAGCGGGCGGAGTTCGCGATGAGCGATGCGACGAGTCTGGCTGTCGGAACGATGCGGAGTATCTCGAAGTAAGCGGGGATCGAGTCATGAAGTATCTGGTAGTCATCGAAGAGACCGTGGCCGGCTATTCCGCCTACTCGCCCGACCTCGCGGGTTGCGCGGGGGTCGGTCAGAGCTTCGAGGAGACCGAGCAGGATATCCGCGAGGAGATCGAGCTCCACGTCGAGGGCCTGCGCGCCTAGGGCTGCGAGGTCCCGCGACCGACGAGCCGCTCGAGCTGGGTCGAGGTCGCGGCCTGACAGGATGGCCCGCTAGTCCACCGGCACGATCGTGAATAACAGCTCCCCCGCGTCGAATTGCTCCTGGGCCGGGACGTGGATCTTCTTGATCCGACCGCCGATCGGGGCCGTGACACTCAAGTCCATCTTCTGGGAAGGGTTCGCCGCGCTTCGCGATAGCTCGCTGCGCGTGGCTCGCGCCTGGGCACTCAAGGAGTCCGCGATGATGCTCTGGGGCTATGTTCGTCGCGGCTGGGCCGAGCGGGCATGGAAGTCCTGGTACGACTGGGCGATCCGCTCACGCCTCGAGCCGATCAAACGCGTAGCGCGGCTGATCAAGTACTACTGGGACGGCGTGATCAACGCCGCGACCACCCACGTCACGAACGCCCGGAGCGAGGCGCTGAACTCGAAGATCCAGTGGATCAAGCGGATGGCATGCGGCTATCGGAACCGGAAGCGCTTCCACAACGCGATCTACTTCCACCTGGCCGACCTGGATCTCTATCCGGACTCTCTCCAATCAGCCCACACGAATTCCGGAAGAGCCATTCTTCCTATCCCCATCGGCATCGCGGCCGTGGCGTCCTTCGTTCTGCTGGTTGCCGGCCTCCCGGCGATGCGCGCGCTCGCTCGCGACGAGCCGTGGCGCTGGGTCGCCTATCTCGTCGGCGGGCTCTCGTGCGCTCAGCTCGTCGCCGACGGAGGACCACTCTCGTTGCGTCTCGGCCCTTCGGCGCTGCTCTTCCTTCTTTCACTGTCTCCCGCCGCGCCGCGCGGCGTGCGCGAGTCGACCTTATCGGCCGCGGGCCATGTCTGGTCCGACGCCTGCGCGCGCAGGCTACCGCTCGGTCTCGTCGCGGTGGGATTGCATCTCGCGCTCTGGGCTCGCCTCTGTGACCAGGATGCTTTCGCGGCGTTCCGTCCGGAGCGGCACCGCAGTGGGCGCTCTTCGCAGTCATCCTGGGCCCACGAGCGCTGCGGATCGACGGCATCGGCCGCCTCGTGTTGCGCCGGGCAGTCGTTGCGGCGGGCGCCTTGATCCTCGCGCTCGGTCTCGCGCGCGACGCGGCCCACGACGTCCTGCCGCTCCTGCGTCCGCTCACCGCCGAGGACCGGGTGGTCTGCGTCGATCTCGATTCGTTGGCGGCCGATCCCGATTGCCCACAGGGCTTCGACCGCACGCCGCTCGAAGTCTTTGCCGAGCGCGGCGATCCGTGGAGACCCGTCGACGTCCATCGAGCGAATGAGCGGGCGACGAGAACGTCCCGATCCCGGCAAGCCCTTCCTCTTGATCTTCGAGCCCATCGCCGACTCGCGCACCGACTTCCACGGCGGCGTGCTCTTCCAGATCAAGAGCGCGCACGCGAGTCGACTCGCGCTGCCCTCCTGGATCGTCGAGATTGCCCGGGCTGAGGGAGAAGGATCGGCGCGGTTGCCCGCGATCGGATTCGAAGCGGGGGACGTCGTCGATCGGCAGAACCGCCATGCCTGGATGCGCGTGCTCGACGCGGCGCTCCGGCGGAGCGGTGTCGAGGACTACGTCCTGCTGCCCCTTTCGAATCCCGCCGGCGGGGCAGGTCGAGGTGACCTAACGGCAGTGACGGGCGATGCGGGAAATCGGTCGTGTGCCGCCTATTCCGCCACGCCCTGGAACAGCTGCTGCACCAACCGGCGAGCGCCCGCGAGACTCGGGTGGTTGTCGTCCGCATAGAGGATCTCGCCATCCAGCTCGGTGACACATCGTCCCGGCTCAGTCCGATTGCACAACCAATCCGACGGCCGAATTCGCACCAGCGTCGAGGACTCGCCCAGCGCGTCGAAATTCGCGACGACACGGGCGGTTCGCTCGCGAAAACGAGCGCTGCTCGTGGTCACCAGCCTCGAGTCCCCGCGCAGGACACGAAGCTTGAACAGGTGGTCGGGCACGTGCCATCCGACCTCCGGGATGGGGTAGACGAGATAGACCGTTTTTCCGTCCGCGAGGAGATCGCGGACGGACTCGCGGTAGCCGGCAAGCGCCGCGGACTCCCGTTGCGCCTCGCTCATGCTCATGCCGTCGATCGGAACGACCACACGCGGCGGACCGTACTCGCGGCCGCCCTCGCCGTTGTCGAAGCGCTCGCCGGTCAACATGAACGAATACCGGCCTGCGAGAATGACATGGCGAATCTTCGGGTCGCGAAGGCGCTCGCGGAAGGCGGCGGACAATCGGGGACAATTCCGGCCATCGCGACGCTGAAAGCCCGGAAGGTACAGGCAGCCGGGTCGTGTCAGTTGGACAGCGGATTCGCCGAGCGCCTCGAGCTGCTCGTCGACTGCGATCGCGAGCGAGCCTGCGGTGGAGTCGCCGACGAGGGCCCAGCTGGGGGGCACTCGGGCTCCCAGGATGCACGCTTCTTCGGGCATTCGGCCGGAGCAGCGCTCGCCTTCTCGGACGAACACCCTATTCGCCTGCGGTCGCGCCTCATCGATTCGCCGAAGCAATTCGGCCTCGAATCGTTGAGGTAGACCGGCACTCGCTCGGAGTCCGATCCCGGCACCGATCAGCAGGACACTGGCGGCCGCCGCACCCATCCACACCCAGCGCGTGGGAACCCGCTTTCGGTCGCGAAACGGCGCCTCCACGAAACGCCACGACAGCCATGCGAGGGCACCGGCCAATGCAACCATCGCGAGGGACTGAGCGAGGGAAGGCTCCGTCAAGAGGGTCAATCGAGCCAGCGCGAAGATCGGTTGGTGCCACAAGTAAAGCGAATAGGAAACGAGTCCGATGGCGACCAGGATTCGATTCGCCAGCAAGCGGTTCGTGGTCGCAGGACTGCGTCCGAAGGCGATCACTAGGGTTGCTCCCACCGTCGGCAGGAGTGTCCACACGCCCGGGTGTGGGGTATCCGACTTGAACGTGGCGATCGAGATTCCGACGAGCACCAGGCCAACGAGCGACAGAATGCTGTTGCTCGGTGTCGGGCCCCTGCTGTGCTCGCGCCAGGCGAGCAGGCTCCCGAGCATCAGCTCCCAGGTGCGCGAAGGCAGAAGGAAGAATGCATCGTCCGGCGCGTCGCCGTTCAGGATCTCTGCATACACGAGCGACGCGCCAAACAGGCCGACGAGCAGATGTGGAACCCACCTGGGTCGCCAGGCAGCGATGAGCAGCGGCGGGAAGAGCAGATAGAACTGCTCCTCGACGGCGAGGCTCCAGGTGTGGAGCAAGGGCTGCAGCTCCCCGGGTCCCTCGAAGTACCCGGCTGCCTCGGCGAAGTGGGCATTCGAAATGAACATGCAGGTCGCCGTGAGGCTTTCCCCAAAGGCCACCAGCAATTGAGGCGTCATCACCCAGAGTGCTGCCGGAAGGCAGATGAACATGACGAGAAACAGCGCTGGCAGGATGCGCCGCGCGCGGCGCTCGTAGAAGCGGGCGATGGAGTAGTCGTTGGCTTCCAGCTCGCCGAGGAGGATCCTGGAAATCAAGTAGCCGCTTATGACGAAGAAAACGTCGACGCCGACGTAGCCGCCTTCGAATCCCGCCAGACCCGCGTGAAAGAAGACGACGGGGAGCACGGCGACCGCACGCAGGCCGTCGATCTCGAGTCGATGTCTCATCGCACATTCCTGGCGGATAGCGAGGACAAGATGGACTTCCCGTCCCCCGTTGGCTCGACCCCGGTCACCTTTGCCCGGTCATGAGCCGATTTGAAACCGTTCCGAGATCCCAGGTCCGGCTGCGAGACCAACGACGACTCCCGGCTCCGTGGGCGTACCATGCCGCAACTAGGAATTTAGAGCTGGATTTTTCACAACGCCGGTAAGCTGCATTATGTCATCCGGGGCGTCCCGAGGCCCGTTCGGGGGCGTGTCCACGGGCCGTCGCAACGCCCTCGCCCTCCCAGACGCAGTCCTCGCTGAAGATCTCGACGATCCGGTCCGGGTCGTGGGCGGAGTCGCAGATGTCGCAGTACTCGGCCTTGAGCTGCTTGATGGCTTCGATGTCGAGCAGCGTCGTGATCGGGTCCTGGGGCGGCGGCGGGGTCACAGATTCTCCGTGCAGGCCGGGTGGGAAAGAGGGAGAGGCGGACGCACCGTGACGCGCCCGCCTCTCGAACGATACGAACGCGAGGCGATCTCCCGACTACGGGACGTCGGAGAGCACCACCGGAGTCAGCAGGAAGCCCGCATCCTCGAGGAGGATGTGGCCCTGCCGGATCGCGTCGAAGAGCGATCCCGCCCACGCGACCAAGAAGCTGAAGTGGTCGGGGTAGAGCGCGTCGAGCTGCTCCTGCGTGAGAGCGGTCGTCGTCCCGAAGAGGCCACAGAAGTTGAAGGGCCCCGGCGCCGAATTGCCCGTGCCCCGGATCGTCGCGACCGGAACGTCGACATGCGGCGAGCGAATGCCGCCGGTCACGTTGCCATTCGTGTCGAGCACGAGAGGTTCGTCGATCCCCGCCCCGCCGGAGGGCGGCAAGACTCCGAATCGGACCCATCGCTCGAGATGGCGAACGGCGGCTTGCAGGACCCAGTGGTGCGGACCCGAGTTGACGCCGAAGGTGCACGCGGGCAAGACCCCCGGCAAGGGCTCGGCGACGGGCGTTCGCATCGCATCGAAGAGCTGTTGGGCCGCGGTGCTGTTGCGGCCCATGTCGGCCTGACCGATGCCCAGGACGTAGATGTCGGCGTGGGCCGTCCCGGCGACTTCCCACTGGCGGAAGACCGCCGTGTCGGGCTGGCGTGTCGCCCGCGTATCGGTCTCCGCCTGGAACACGAAGACGGGCTCCTGGAGGTCCGTTCGAATGCGTGTCGGCCCCGGCGTCGGGACCGCGACGAGTGGCGTCTGCCGCAAGGCCGAGCCATTCGCGCCGCGACTGTGGACGAGGAATCCGTCGAAGACGTTCACGAGCGGATGAATGGCGTTTACGTAGGTGACCATGCGCGACGCGGACTGCGACTCACCGGCCGCGATCACATCGCGGGCGGGCTTCGGACCGAGCAGGAGCGTCGGGTTGTCCCGCACCGCTTCCCCGGCCTGAGAGAGGATGTCGTAGGAGAAGCTGTCGCCGGGGTGGACCAGATTGGCGGCGGCCGGTCCGTAGCGCGCGGGCTCGCGGGTCACCGCCGCCGCGACGCTGACGCGCTGCGCCGTGACACCCACGTAGATCGCGCCGCGCCGGATGATCTCGTTATGCGCCATGAGCCAGTCCGGCATCGAGTCGGACTGGTTGGTCGCGTTCAGCCATTCGACGAAGACCGTGCCGTTGAAGCGCTTCGGGTTCGCGGGGCGGTAGACCTGGATCCGGGTCTTGTACGGCTGCTGCGCCGCGTCAGCCTCGATCGTCCAGACGCCGTCCGCGAGGAAGGGCGTCCCCGCAACCGGTTGATAGGAGCTCGCGTTGCCCTCGAGGAAGAACTCCGCGGCCTGGTAGCCGACCGTCGAGAGGTCGAAGGTCGTGCCGGATGGGGCTCCCACGCCGGGCAGACCCACCGCCGCCGTGACGGTCGGGCTGGCCGCATCGGCACGAACGATCGGCGCAGAGAAGAGGAAGGCGACCACGAGCGAGAGCACGAAAGCCGGCGGGAGCAGGCGATCCCGTACGGGGAAGCGCGAGATGGTATTTCTCATGAGGAATTCCTTTCAAAGGAGTAAGGGACTCGCTGCATCGGGCGCAGCGAGCTCGCTCTGACGGTCCATCATGCGCATCTTCAGTTAGACAAGTCAATCACGAATCGATCTGCTCGCGCGACAAGACGTCGACTCGTCCGACAGTCGAGAGCAGCATTTTTATAGGCTCAATCGATCCGAGCGTGGTCATTAGGCCCCCGAAAAACGCTCGCCATCGTCGAGCGAGTGACGGGCTCTTCCGTCCGACCCTCCGGCAATCGCCAGATCCGATCGACAGTGGGCACCGCGCCGTGCTCGCTACCCACGATCAAGACCGTGGCGTCCGAGAGCGCGACTGCGCGTTCGAGCGCGGCGTTGGAGACGGGATCCATCAACGGGACGAGCTCCGCGCGGACGACCTCGTGGAGGAGAGTCCTCTCGGGCTCGTGGCGGGCGTATTCGGCGACGGCGAAGCATCCGCCGGGACCGCATCGACGGGATGAGGTCCCGGTCGAGCCCCGAGGTGGTCCAGGTGACATATCGCAATTTACCGGTGGTGCGGGAAACACCGCTGATTCTTCCTATCCCCCGCGGAGCGATTCAGCCCAGGTCCGCCGACGTCACCCCGGCGCCGCGCCCGCCTCCCGCCGCAGCGGAAGCCACGGCCGAAGCCGCTCGTGGGTTCCCGGCGCCATCTCCGTCAATTGCGCACGGTCGAAGCCGAGCCCCTCGAGATCCGCGATCGCCTGCGCGACTGCCGCCGGCTCGCCGAAGAATCGCGACAGGAAGCCCCGGCCGAAGGGCGCATGCAGCGCCTCGACCTGGTCGGGCGGGACTGCGCCGACCAACACGAAGATCCCGAGCGGAAGGTCTTCGCGGACCCGGCGCACCCGGGCGACGGCGTCGCGCACGTGGGACTCTTCGATCCCCGCCGACTTCGCGAGATCGACCGCCCCACCCCGCTTCGAAGCGTCCCTTCGCGACTCGATTCAACGTCATCGCCGCCTGGGCGAACTCGACGGGAGAGCGGAACAGGTTGTTCGCGAAGGACGACGTGATCCGTATTGTCTGCGTCGCGAGGGCCATCTCGGTCAGCGCGACCCAGAGATGCGGGAACGTGAGATTCATCGTCAGGAAGTGATCGCTCGCCGCGACGCCGTGCCAGCCCTCGGCCTCCCGCGCGCGGGCCCAGTCGCCGGGGGTCTCGGTGCGTCCGGCGTTGTAGTTCGGGAAGAGCTCCATCATCGCCTCTCGGGGCCTTCGAGCGCATTCTCCCGAATCACTTCAGGATGGAACGAGAAGACGTCGCGATCCCCGGGATCGACGCCGATCCGAACCCAGTGGATGTAGGGCGATCCGAAGGCCTCGACCCGGGTGAAGTTTTCGACGGTTCGCGGATCCTCGTCCGCCCGCGTGCTCGCGACGAGCAGCGGCTTGTCGACGCGGAAGTAGTGGAGATCGCCGGTGGCGAGCACGACGGGCTTCCCGAATGCGACCGCACCCTGCTCGAGCGCGGCGTAGATCGGCTCGATGCCGCCACGCGGGGCGAGACATGGGGAATCGTCCCCGGGCCGACCACGACAGACGAGGCGTGCGGCACCGGGCGGCCCGGTCACGACCCACGGATCGACCTGCGTCGCGAGGAAGAGGCCCGGGGCATCGATCCGGCGGGCGTGCTCGAAGGCCGCCTCGATCCAGGCGATCGC
>JANNQH010000800.1:0-3425 GCA_031400655.1 Deltaproteobacteria bacterium
TTGACGATCGCGCCACCGCCGCGCTCGAGCATGTGCGGGATCGCGAACTTCGAGCAGAGATAGACGCTCTTGAGATTGACGCGAAGGACTTCGTCCCAGGTCGCCTCGGAGGTATCCCAGGAGTTCTCGGGATCGCGCTGCGCAATGCCCGCATTGTTGACCAGAACGTCGAGCGCACCGAATCGCTCGATCGCATGCCCGACGACCGCAGCCGCTCCCGCGGTCGTCGCCACGTCTCCAATAACGAGCGACGCCTGGCCACCCGCCTGCTCGACAAGAGAGACCGTTTGCTTGCCCCACTCCTCGTCTAGATCGGCGACGACGACGCGGGCGCCCTCCTCGCCGAATCGGATCGAGGTCGCGCGACCGAATCCCGAGCTGCCCCCTGTCACGATGGCGACCTTGTTGCGAAGCCTCATTGCTCGACCTCCCCTTCGACACGCGCTCGCGTCGCTGCCTTGCCCCACTGGATCCGGAAATCACGCAAGTCCGGCGCCTTCGTCATCTTCCAGTAATCGATCAGCTTCCAGGGGGCGTTCGTGACGACGCGACCGCGTGCATTGTTGTAATAGCTGTGGACGCGTGGATGACGCCAGACCATCCGCTCGTGCTGCGCGTCGACACGTTCGTTGTAGTCGTCATGAACGTCTTCCCGACATTCCATCGAATCGATTCCGCGCTCGATCATCTCGCGGATACAGCCCATCGCATAGCGCACCTGACACTCGAGCATGATGACGACGCTCCCCACCACGGGATTCGTATTCGGGCCGTAGAGACAGAAGAGGTTCGGGAAGCGGGGCATCGAGATCCCGAGATAGGCACGCGGGTCGTCGCCCCAGTGCTCGTGCAGGTCGATGCCATTCCGCCCCTTGATCTCCATCGGCCAGAGGAACTTGCCCGCCTGATAGCCGGTCGCGAGCAGGAGGACGTCGACGGGATGCTTCGTGCCGTCTCGCGTGACTACCGAATCGGGCGTGACCTCCAGGATCGGCTCGGTCACCAGCTCGACGTCGTCTCGCGTCAGGGTTCTATACCAGCCGTTGTCCTGCAGGATGCGCTTGCCGAAAGGCGGGTAGTCGGGCAAAACACGTTCGAGCAGATCGGAATCGTCACCGAGCTGCTCCGCGATGTGCCGCGTCATCACCTCACGCATGAGATCGTTCGGTGCGCTGATCGAAACGTCGGATGCAGGCCAGTCGGGATCGACGCAGAAGGCCGGGTAGATCCGGTCGGAGCTGTTCCAGAAGAGCAGGAATCGATAGTAGCTTGCGTAGAACGGCACGTGGCGGAGCAGCCACTTCTTTCGGTCGCTGACGCCCCGGTGGTAGTTCATGTTCGGCAATGCCCAGTGGCGCGATCGCTGGAAGATCAGCAGGCGTTCCACTCGATCGGCGATCGCGGGGACGATCTGCATCGCACTCGCACCGGTCCCGACGACGGCCACACGCTTGCCCGCGAGCTCGAGGCCGTGGTCCCAGTTCCGCGAATGAAATGCCGGCCCGGCGAACGTCTCGAGCCCGGGGAGGTCGGGGACGAAGGGACGGTTCAGCATGCCCACGGCACTGATCACGACGTTGGCGACGAATCGATCCGCTCGACCCTCAGGGTCGCGAAGCTCGAGATGCCAGCATGCGTCGTCCTGCCAGACCGCGCGCGTAACCTCGACACCGAAACGGATCTTGTCGCGGACGTTGTATTTGATCGAGCAACGTTTGATATAGGCCTCGATCTCGTCGCGCCGCGCGTAGAAGTCGGACCAGTCGGGGTCGGGCTCGAAGGAGTAGGAGTAGAAGTGGTTCGGGACGTCGACGCGCAGGTCGGGATAGTCGTTCTCGAACCAGGTCCCGCCGACTTCCGGGTTCTTCTCGAACACGACGTAGGGGACGCCGGCCTGCTCGAGTCGGATCGCGGCGCAGAGTCCTCCTAGACCGGCCCCGATGATCACCACCCGGAATTTTGCCAGCGTCTCGGAGTGCGGGGGAGACGTCCAGGTGAGGCCCCGCTCGTCACGATCGTCGAGCCGCATCTCTTCGAGCGCGAGCGGGAGGTACTCCGCGCCGACCGCTTCCCCTGCGCACCAGGTCAGTAAGCGAACGAGATCTTCGTCGGAGGGGGACACGGGCGGCACAGCCCGCCCGTCGCGCAGCGCGCGGATCGTCTCGAGCGCAAGCGCGCGGACGGCGCCGATCTCGGCCTCGGACATCGCTGCGTCGTCGACGTTCCGTCCGATTTCGCGTGACGCGTAGCGGTCGATCAATCCGAAATCGCCGGTCAGGTGGACGAGTGCGGGGATCAGGGCTGGAAGGCTCGCGTCCTCGAGCGCTTCGGCGATCCACTGATCGTCGGTGTCGCCGGGTATCGGTTCGGCCATCGCTCCTCCTCCCTCTTTTCATCCCCTGACTCGGACCGGGACCGAAGCGGGCATCCCTGGGCGAGGCTGAAAATATCAAATATCATATTTCAGACTCGACGGACCGGGAAGTCTCCGGATTCCCCCGCTGAGCCCGATCAAGGGCCCGAGAAAGGTCTTCCCCGATGGAGTGGACACTCACAGCAGTGCAGGACGTCATCGCCGCGGCCGCCCCGAATCGCGAGATGCTCGTCCACGGAGAAATCCGACGGAGCTACGACGAGGTTCGAGTGCGCTCGACCGGGCTCGCCCACTTCCTGGCCGAGCGCGGGCTCGGGGCGCACCGCGAGCGCGCCGGGCTCGAGCGCTGGGCGTGCGGGCAGTCGACGGTCGGCCTCGTGCTCCACAACCGGTGCGAGTACATCGAGTCGATGCTCGGTTGCTATCGCGCCCGGGCCGCGCCCTTCAACGTCAACTACAACTATCGTCCCGCCGAGCTCCGCGCGCTCTTCGACATGGTCGCGGCCGAAGCACTCGTCTACGAGCGGGCTCTCGGTCCTGCCCTTGCGGAGGCGATCCAGGGACTCGACCTGGTCTTGATCGACGTCGACGACGGATCCGGTGAGCCGCCGCTTCCGGGCAGCACCGGATTCGAGGAGGCCATCGCCAGCTCGTCGCACGACGCCCTGTCGGCGCCCTCTCCCGACGACCTCTACCTGATCTGCACCGGGGGGACGACGGGGCTGCCGAAGGCCGTGCTCTGGCGGCAGGCCGACATCTTCGTCTCCGCGATGAGCGGCAGCGACGAGACCACCGTCGAGAGCCTCGAGCAGATCGTCGCCGCCGACATGAGCGGCGCCTGGTTCCCGGCGCCGCCGCTGATGCACGCCGCCGCGCAGTGGACCGCCTTCGCCGGCCTCCACACCGGCGGCAAAGTGGTGTTCCACGACGACATGAATCGCTTCGATGCCCGGGTGATCATGGACGTCTGCGAACGTGAGAACGTCACGATGATGTCGATCGTGGGAGACGCGTACGCCCGGCCGATCATCGAGGAGCTGCGGCGGCAGCC
>JANNQH010000801.1:0-1860 GCA_031400655.1 Deltaproteobacteria bacterium
CGATGGCCTGGGCGGCGATGTCGGCGCCCGCGACCTCGTCGTGCTCACGGGACAGCTCGTCCATGTCGACCCAGGCCTGGTACACGGGGCGCGTGCGTTCGGTGATGATGCCGGCCATCAAGACGCTCTTGAAGGCCGGCATCATCACCGAACGCACGCGCCCCGTGTACCAGGCCTGGGTCGACATGGACGAGCTGTCCCGTGAGCACGACGAGGTCGCGGGCGCCGACATCGCCGCCCAGGCCATCGAGGAGCTGAAGCTCATCAACCAGGGTCGCCAGAAGATGGGAACCCATTTCCGGACCCACTGAGGACTCGCCGACTCGCTGACGACCGCCTGATCCGAGCTTTACCTGAATATCTTCCGGGTGAACGCTGGACCTCGCTGCGGCCGTCGCCGTCTCCCGATCCCCACAGCCGCGCGCAGCCTGCGCGCAGGGCCCGCTGCAACCACGCGCCCCCTCAAGAGATCCAGGCTTCGACCGATGTTTCACGCCAGGACTTCATGCCGGCGAGGGACTCCGCGTGTCGAGCGAAACAACCCAATCGATCGGAAATCGAACGCGGCGCCGCAAGCCCGCCCGATCGAAGCCCGCTCGCGTGTGCGCCGCCGAGCCGACGCCGATAGCCGGCCGATCGGCGCCCGTGCGCGAAGCCGATCTCGAAGCCCAGCGCGCGCTGCTGGCCGACCCCGCAACGATTGCCGGCACGGCGGGCTCGGGACAGAAATCGCGAGTCGGGAACGAGCGCCGCGACATCGGCCGTGCAAAGACCCGCACACCGGCGTCCCCGAAAGTCGAGCAACGAGCCGCGAAGCCCGGTCCGCCCGCCCCGAACAATCGGACGGTGCTGCTCGATGCGACCCGGGCCAAGCGTCTCGCGCGCGAGGCACGCCTACGCGAGCAGGACAGCAAAGAGGCCCTTGCCCGCGCCCGCCAGACCTACGAGCCCCCTGCCACACCGGTCCCCGAGCGCCCACGCACGCCAGCGCGCGCGGAGACCCCGAGCTGGCAACGCGTTCCGCTCGCCCCGGCCCCCGCTCCCGCCTCCGAGCGTGCGCTCGCCGCGGAGCTGCGCGAAGCGCGGGCAACGCTCGCGATCGCGCGCGAGACGACAAAGGTCCAGCGCGACGAAATCAACCGGCTGCGCGGCGAGCTCGTGGACTCGAGCGCTGCGCTGTCCGCGCGACCGGCCGTCGCCGATCGAACGAGCCAACCGTTCGAATCCCCCTCGGAAATCGTTCGCCTGCGCGAGCGCCTGGCGACGATCGAGAGTGACCGCGAGCGCGGCGAGCTCGAGCGAACCAGGCTCCTTCAGTCGCTCGCCGCGAACGAAGAGAAGATCGCGGAGCGAGGGCGCCGACTCGAAGCGCTGCACGAGCGATTCGAGGTCCAGGCGCAGGCCCTCGACCAGGCGCGCCGCCAATCGGATCGGGAACGCCGACGCCATACGGAGGCCCAGGTCCTGCTCGAGCGCCTGCGCGCGGCGCTGCGCGAAGCCGAGGGCGAAGAGGCAATCGACGCCTCCGGTGCGGCGGCACCCGCGCCCGCTTCCGCGCGGGAGACCGATATCACGAGCACGCCGGTCGTCGAGGTCGTTCACGCCCATTCCGTACTGAACACGCCTGACGCGACCAAATCTTCAAAGGCGCGGCCGCCGATCTTCGAGGTCTGGCGCAGCGAACAGATCCGCCGGAATTTCGGTCCGCTCGGGATCGACACCGTCGCCGACCTGCTCTCTGCGCCACTCGAGCGGCGGGCGCAGGCCGGCCGTGCACAGCTTCCGATCCTGCTCGTGGGAAATGGCGCCGCGACGGTCGCTCGCTCGCTCGCGGAAGATCTGCTCCGCATCGGTGCACCG
>JANNQH010000802.1:0-1683 GCA_031400655.1 Deltaproteobacteria bacterium
GGATCGGATGACGCTGCCCGGCCGCGCATCGGTCGCCTTGCCATCGCGGACGATCGTCTCGCCCGACACGAATACCCGCTGGACGCCCGTCGATTCCGCGTAGAGTCTTGCAGTCCCGCCCGGCAGGTCGCTGCGTTCGTAGATCTCGGCGGAGCCGACCGTCTTCGGATCGAAGAGCACGAGGTCGGCGTGCATGCCCGCCGCGATGCGCCCCCGATCCCGCAGCCCGAAGAGTCGCGCGGGCGCATCCGAAAGGGCCTGAATCGCCTTCTCGACGCGCCAGAGCTGCTTCCCGCGCAGACAGTCGGCGATGAAATCCGTCGTGTAGGGCGCACCGCACATGCGGTCGAGATGGGCGCCCGCATCGGATCCGCCGAGCAGACAATGGGGACTCTCCCAGGCCGCCCGCCGCATCTTCCAGCTCTCCGCATCCCCGTCCGGCGGCTGCGGCCAGAGCACGGTCTTGAGCTCGTCCGCCAGCACGATGTTGAGCAGCGCGTCGAAATCCATCTGGCCGCGCTCCTTCGCGACGTCCTTCACGAAGCGGCCCGTGAGTCCGCGGTTCGCGGAGGAGAACGTCTGTCCGATCTTGTAGTTCGGAAAATCGGCGACCCGCGCGAAGACGCCGGCCTCGGGCGAGCGCGCGCCCGCCAGCATCTTCGCCCGCAGCTCGGGCTTGCGGAGCTCGGCCATCCGTTCGGCGAGGGGTAGCGCCAGGATCGCCTTCCAGCCCGGCAATTGATGGATGGGCGAATAGGTCAGGAAGCTCATCGTCATGCCGACCAGGGTCGGCATCGTGAGGGCGACGACCCGGGCGCCCCGCTCGGCCGCGAGCTCCGAAGCTCGCAGCTGATTCGCATAACGCGCCTTCTCTTTCGAGTCGATCGTGAAGACGTTCCAGTTGAGCGGGCGGTTCGCGGTCAGCGACATCCGCGCCATCAGATCCATCTCGTCGTCGTTGAAGCCCTTAAGGCAGCCGTCGGTGATGAACTCGAGGGCCGTGCCCTCGTGCTCACCGGTCACGCGGCAGAGATCGAGGAGCTCCTCGACCGAGGCGAAGCGCGAGGGGACGGGCTGGCCGTCGCCGTCGCTGTGGGTGAAGGAGCGCGTCGTCGAGAGACCGAGGCCGCCGGCCGCGAGCGCGCCGCGCAGCAGCGTCTTCATCTGCTCGACCTCGCCGGGCGTGGCCTGCGAGCCGACCGAGCGCTCGCCCATCACGGTGCGGCGCAGCGCGCAGTGACCGACGAGGAAGCCCGCGTTGACCGCCATCTTCCCTTCGAAGCGGCCGAGCCAATCGCCGAAGCTGCGCCAGCTCCAGTCGAGGCCCTTCTCGAGGGCTTCGAGGGGCATGCCCTCGACGACGGCCATCATGCGCCGCAGGTAGTCGCCGTCCGTGTCTCCGATCGGCGCGATCGTGAAGCCGCAGTTACCGCCGATCACGGTCGTGACACCGTGGAGATTCGAGGGCGAAGCGCTCGCGTCCCACGAGAGCTGGGCGTCGTAGTGGGTGTGCGGATCGACGAAGCCCGGCGACAGGATCAAGCCGTCGGCGTCGATCGTCTCTCGCGCGGGTTCGGCGTGCGCGCCGGAAGCGCCTTCCTGTACGAAGGCGACTCGGCCATCGCGTACTCCGACGTCCGCCCGAACGGCGGGTCGACCGGTCCCATCGATCACCTGCGCACC